>JBKBUB010000050.1:0-8905 GCA_046290925.1 Thermodesulfovibrionales bacterium
CAATGAATGTGCGGGTCTCCTCAATTCTATAAAAAAGACAGGTGCTGATGTTATTGGTATTGACTGGAGGATAGACCTGAAGGAGGCCATTAAAAGGCTCGGGAAGAAATACTCTGTTCAGGGCAACCTTGACCCTTGTGCCCTATTCCTTCCAAAGGAAAGGATAGAGGACAAGGTCAAGGAGATTCTATGGAAGGGTGAGTTCGCAAGGGGACATATATTCAATCTCGGTCATGGTATCCTTCCCGAAACCCCGGTTGAGAATGCTATAGCAATGGTAGAGGCCGTTCATAAATTTAGCAAGAGGTAAATGTGAGGCGAGAGCCTTTCCCTGATGCCATAAGAATAGCATTAGTATATTTCATCGTTGGCTTTCTCTACATATATATCTCAGACCGTATAGTTGGAATGCTGAGCAACCCTGAAATGATTACATCTATCCAGACCTATAAGGGTGCTGCCTTCATAACTCTATCTTCGATACTGATCTTCTATCTCGTCTATAAGAGTCACCTTGAGAATCAAAGATTTCATACAGAACTGGAAGACATGATAAAGGAAAGAACAGAAAAACTCGAAGAGGCAAAGGCGATGGCCGAGGCAGCAAATAAGGCGAAATCAGAATTTCTTGCAAATATGTCCCACGAACTGAGAACACCCTTGAATGCGATTATAGGATTTTCTGAGGCACTTTCAGAGGGACTTTATGGTCCGTTGAATGAAAAACAAAAGGAATATATAAAAGACATTGAAAGAAGCGGTATTCGATTACTCAATACAATAAATGATATTATCGATGTCAGCAGGATTGAGGCAGGTGCATTTGTCCTCGAGAGCACAGAATTTTCATTGAAGGAACTGATCTGCTCCTCAGAGGCTATCTTCAGTGAGAAGGCAAAGAAGCATAATATAGAGATGACCTATTCAGTGGAAGAAGGGCTCGATATAATAAAGGGTGACCAGAGAAAGCTGAAGCAGGTACTCGTAAATCTCATCTCCAATTCGATTAAATTCACCCCTGATGGTGGTAAGGTAAATGTTTTGGCAAGGAGGGCCTTTAATACCTGTGGAGAAAGAGACAGTGAGTTCATTGAAATTGTTGTCGAGGATACGGGCATAGGCATAGATGAAAAAGAGATACCAAAGCTCTTTCAGGCCTTCCAGCAACTTGAATCACCCTATCAGAAGCGATACGAAGGCACAGGACTTGGCCTATTCCTTATAAAAAGGCTCGTTGAGATGATGGGTGGGAAGATATGGGTTCAGAGTGAAAAAGGTAAAGGCAGCAAATTCACCTTTGTCATCCCTTTAAAAATGTGATATATTTATTCCATGGTTAAGAAGATACTGATCGTTGAAGACGATGAGTTGAACAGAAAACTCTTCCAGTCCATCCTTCACGAGGCTGGCTATGATGTCCTCGCTGCTGCTGATGGGGATGAGGCTATTGAGATAATGAGAAAGGAATCAATAGACCTCATACTCCTTGATATAATAATGCCAGGTAAGAGCGGTCTTGATGTGCTGAAGATCTTGAAAGACGAGGGGCTTTTGAGGGGTTCAAAGGTCTATGCCCTTACAGCCACATATCTCTCGGAGAAAGATGCTTTAAACTTTGATGGTATAATCACAAAACCTATAAGAATAAACGAATTTAAGGAAACCGTTAAAAAGGTGGTCGGAGGTTAGGATTAAGAAGATACTTGTCGTAGATGATGACGAGATCAATCTCAAACTCCTCTCATCAATACTCGAATCAGAGGGTTACGATGTTTTAAAAGCCACAAACGGGCCTCATGCAATTGCGAGTGCAAGGGATCATTTACCTGACTTGATACTCCTCGATATAATGATGCCTGGCATGGACGGTTATGAGGTCTGTAGACAACTGAGACTGAAGAAAGAAACAGATCATATCCCTGTCATATTCATAACAGCCCTCGATGACAGGGAATCAAAGCTAAAGGGTCTGAAGGTTGGCGCAAATGAATTCCTTACAAAGCCGGTTGACAGGTCAGAACTATTCATAAGGGTTCAGAATCTTCTCAAGGTCAAGGAGTATGAGGACTTTCTTAATGACTACAATAGAACCTTAGAAGCAATGGTTCATCAGAGGACGATGCAACTCGAAGAGGCTTACAAGGACTTAGAATCAGCCCATGAGAGGGTAAAAAAAGGATACCTCGACACCATATATCGATTGACACTTGCTGCAGAATACAAGGATGAGGATACTGCAAACCATTTAAGAAGGATAAGCTTTTACAGTCAACATATTTCGAAAGAGATAGGCATGCCAAAGGAATTTTCGGAGATCATATTCTATGCATCACCGATGCATGATATAGGCAAGATCGGTATCCCTGATGCCATTCTATTTAAACCTGGAAGATTAACCCCCGAGGAATTCGAGATAGCAAAGAACCACACCGTCATCGGTGGTAAGATATTGAATGGTTCAGAATCAGAGATACTACAGATGGCGGAACGCATAGCCCTCTGCCATCATGAGAGGTGGGATGGTTCTGGGTATCCAAAGGGTCTAAAAGGGGAGGAGATCCCGATAGAGGGAAGGATAGTAAACATCATTGATCAGTATGACGCATTAAGAAGCAAAAGACCTTATAAACCAGCCCTTACCCATGAAAAGACTGTAGAGATTATAACGGTTGGAGATGGAAGAACGATGCCCCATCATTTTGACCCTTTGCTTCTTAATGCATTTAAAAAGTCAGCATCAGTATTAAATGATATATATGAGACTCATAAGGATTAACAAAAGTTGGGGGTCAAAGGACATATTGGCATAATACTGCTCAACTTAGGAGGCCCTGATTCAATCAGGGCTATAAGGCCATTTCTCTTTAATCTCTTCTCCGACAGGGACATCATAAGGCTTGGCCCCGCCTTTATGCAGAAACCCCTTGCCTTACTTATCTCCCTCTTAAGGTCAGGTAAGACAGAAAAGGCATACAATCTTATAGGTGGTAAATCCCCTATACTCGATATAACAAAGGCACAGGCAAAGGCACTCGAAAATCTCTTAAATCCAATATATGAGATTCAAGCTTCAAGATTCAAGGTCTATGTAGGTATGAGGTATTGGCATCCCTTTATAGAAGAGACGATAGAAAGGGCAATTAAAGACGGCGTGAAGAGTCTGATAGGACTGAGTCTATATCCCCATTTCTCGATAGCGACTACAGGTTCTGCCCTTAAAGAATTCGAGAGGGTAATCAAAGGGAGGAAGGAGCAGATCTCCTACTCCTTTATAGGGTCTTGGTATGACCATCCCCTTTACATCGAGGCAATGGTAGATGTAATAAAAAAAGGTTTTGAGTCCTTTGGCCGAATGCCTGTCCTTTTCAGTGCCCACAGCCTGCCTCAAAGATTCATCATTGAGGGAGACCCATACCTCGAAGAGATCAAGGGGACGATAAAGGCTATCTCCGGAAAGATAGAAATTGAATCTTATCTATCCTTTCAGAGTAAGAGCGGGCCTGTGAAATGGCTCGAACCATCAACAGAGAAGATGCTTCATACCCTCGCAGAAAGGGGGATAAAAAAAATCCTCGTAGTCCCTATAAGCTTTGTATCTGATCATGTAGAAACACTATATGAGATTGATATATTATATAAAGGCCTTGCCGATCAACTCGGGATAAAACTTTTCAGGACAGAATCACTTAATACGCATCCCACGCTCATCAGAGCATTAAAGGATATGGTAATTAGAAAGGTTAAGGAACTCGAATGGACAGGATAACAATAGTGGGAGGGGGTATATCAGGGCTTTCCCTTGCCTTTTTCCTCAAGAGGGCAAGACCACAAATAGAGGTTACTGTCCTCGAGGCAGAAGATAGACCAGGAGGCAAGATATGGTCTGACAGAAGGGATGGTTTTTTATGCGAAAGCGGTGTTAACGGCTTTCTTGACAACAGACCAAAGACCCTCGAACTGGCCTCCCTTCTCTCCCTGAATCCTTTAAGAAGTAACGATAATGCAAGAAAGAGGTTTGTGTTTTCAGGAGGGAAACTCAGGTTGATCCCTGAGTCACCTATAGCATTCCTAACATCAGACCTATTAAGCCTTAAAGGTAGGATAAGCTTACTCTGTGAACCCTTTCAGCCAAAAGGGTCAAAGGATGATGAGAGTTTAGCCGAATTTGCAATAAGGAGACTCGGCAGGGAGGCCTATGAAAAGTTAATAGATCCCATGGCATCAGGTATCTATGCTGGCGACCCTGAAAAACTGAGCCTTAAGAGTTGCTTTCCCCGGATATACAAACTTGAAAGGGAATACGGTAGCCTCATTAAGGGTATGATTAAACTTCAGAAAAAGGCTAAGAGGGAGGGGAAAGCCTCGATTGGGCCAGGGCCTGGAGGTAACCTCACATCATTTCGATCAGGAATGGGTACATTAATAGATGCCTTAAAAGATGAACTGGATGAAAGCCTTAAATCAAAGAGTAAGGTCGTATCAATACTAAAGGGAAACAGGGTTTACAATGTCATTACCGAGGATGGAAAGGGGATCGAATCAGATGTAGTTGTGATTGCAACGCCTGCCCATGAGGCATCAGCCATAACAGCAACCCTCGACAGGGGTCTGTCAGAACTACTCTCAAAAATCCCCTACCCTTCCCTTTCGGTGATCTGCTTAGGTTACAGAAAGGATAAGATAGACCATGATCTCAATGGTTTTGGATTCCTCATACCTCACATTGAGGGCAGGCGGATACTCGGCTCTCTCTGGGATTCGAGCATATTTCCTGAAAGGTCTCCAGAGGGCTATGTGCTAATAAGGAGCATGGTAGGTGGGATGAGGGCATCAGAACTTGCCCTCATCGAAAAAGATCAATTGATTAAATTAGTTCAAGAGGAACTCCGCGATATAATGGGTATAAAGGAAGACCCTGATTTTGTCAGTGTCTATGTTCATGAAAAGGCAATTCCTCAATATACTCAAGGACATTCCGAGAGACTTCAACTAATAGAAGAATTACTGCTAAAATATAAGGGATTGTATATAACAGGCAATGCCTACAGAGGAATAGGGGTTAACGACTGTATAGAGAATTCTTATAAACTAACAGAGGAAATCCTGAAGGCCTGAGCCTCAGGAGAAAGGAGGATAAGATGAAGGAAGAAGAGATTGTGGAGATCCTCAAGAGAGAAAATGAGGAATTTAAGAGGCTTGCTGAGGAGCATAGGAACCTCGATAACATGCTTACCGAGATTGACAGAAAGCCTTATTTAACCGCTGAGGAGGAGATAGAAAGAAAGAGGATTCAAAAACTTAAGCTCAATAAAAAGGACAGGATGGCAGAACTAATAAGGGAATATAAAAAGAAACACTCAAATTAAATCTTGGCGATAGTGCAATAGGCGATAGGCTTAAGGCTTAAGGCTTAAGGCGATAGGCTTAAGGCGATAGGCGTTAGGTGATAGCCTTCAGCCTATTCTCTTCAGCCTTCAGCCTATTAACCAAATATCAGGCTAATTTTTGCAACGCTAAATGGGAGGAGATATGAAGAAACAGGAGAAGATGCGGAGTAGCAGGATAAAAAAAGGTCTTGAAAGGGTGCCTCACAGGGCGCTTCTTTATGCCACGGGGATACCTAAAACAGAGATCGACAAACCCTTCATCGGAGTTGCAACGAGCTTTACAGACATAATTCCAGGCCATATAGGGATGAGAGACCTCGAGAGGTTTATTGAAAAGGGCATCCATTCTGGAGGGGGTTATCCCTTTTTCTTTGGCATTCCTGGTATATGCGATGGAATAGCCATGGGTCATTCGGGTATGCACTATTCCCTGCCATCGAGAGAATTAATAGCGGATATGGTAGAAACAATAGCCGAGGCACATCAACTTGATGGCCTTGTACTCCTTACAAATTGCGATAAGATTACTCCAGGGATGCTTATGGCAGCAGCGAGAATAAACATACCATCGATAATAGTTACAGCTGGGCCGATGCTTTCAGGCCATCTTAAAGGCAAAAGGCTATCCCTTGTAAATGATACCTTTGAAGCGGTTGGAAAATATAAGAAGGGTCTCATAAAGGATGAGGAGCTCGAGGCCTTAGAGATGTGCGCCTGTCCAGGTGCTGGCTCCTGTCAGGGCATGTATACAGCAAACACCATGGCCTGTGTTACAGAGGCCCTTGGGATGAGCCTTCCAAAATGTGCGACAGAGCTTGCTGTATCTGCCAATAAGAGGAGGATTGCCTTTGAGAGCGGCAGAAGGATAGTAGAACTTGTCAAAAAAGGGATAACACCTCGAAAGATCATGAATAGGCAGGCCTTTGAGAATGCCATAATGGTAGACCTTGCCCTCGGTGGTTCAACGAACACGGTACTTCATATACCTGCCATCGCACATGAGGCCAAAGTCAACCTTCCGTTGGAGACCTTTGACAGCCTGAGCAGGCAAACGCCCCATATCGCTAACATGCTTCCCGGTGGAGAACACTTCCTCGAGGACCTCGATTACGCTGGTGGTATACCAGCAGTTATGAAAAGGCTTAAAGACATGATTCACGACAATATCACTGTCAGCGGTAAGAAGATTCATGAGATAGTAAAAGAGGCTTATATCTCTGATGAGGATGTTATAAGACCCCTTGAAAAGGCCTATCATAAGGAAGGCGGCATCGCTATATTGAGAGGAAACCTTGCGCCTGATGGGGCTGTTGTAAAACAGAGTGCAGTAAGCAAGAAGATGATGAGATTCACAGGCTCTGCAAAGGTCTATGACTCTGAAGAGGCAGGAATGAAGGCCATTCTAAATGGCGAGATTAAGGCAGGAGATGTGGTTGTCATCAGATACGAAGGACCAAAGGGTGGCCCCGGCATGAGGGAGATGCTATCTCCTACAGCAACCATAGCTGGTATGGGGCTGAGTGAATCTGTGGCCCTTATAACGGATGGAAGGTTTTCGGGTGGCACAAGAGGACCCTGTATAGGTCACATATCACCTGAGGCAATGGAGGGTGGTACTATTGCAATAGTTAAAAACGGCGATAGAATAAGGATTGACATACCTGAGAGAAAGATAGAACTGCTTCTTTCTGATGAGGAGATAAAGAAAAGGCTCAAAGAATGGAAGGCACCAGCACCAAAGATAAAAAAGGGTTATCTTGCACGATATGCAAAAATGGTAACATCTGCTGCAACAGGGGCAGTGATGAAGGCAGATTGAGATGAATCAGGATAAGAAAGAGATAATGAGATGCATAATATGCAAAAAACCGCTGACGCTTCGTTTCGGTTGAAGGACCGTTTATCTACGCTGCACGTCGTGCGGGAGGGATTATAGAATCTCTGAATATCTCGATGAGATCGACGAGAAAACATGGGAGAAGATCTCAGACCGTTCCTGCGATAGGGCTTAATTCAGCAAATCATCGATCTCCTTAAAGACCCTTCCTGTTGATTTGGCCAATGCCTTATGCACAACCTCCCCTTTGAATATATTAACAGCACTTCTTATCGATCTATCAGATCTGATTGCCTCCTTAATTCCAAGCGTTGCTATTGCCTTTATGTAAGGAAGGGTAACATTCGATAATGCCTTTGTTGCTGTTCTCGGATATGCACCTGGCATATTTGCCACGGCATAATGAATTATACCATCCACCTCATAGATAGGGTTATCATGTGTAGTTGGCCTCGTTGTCTCTACACAACCTCCCTGATCAACAGAGACATCAACAATTACAGAGCCTTTTTTCATTAAACCAAGCATTTCCCTTTTTATGATAACAGGGGTCCTGCCACCAGGAACAAGGATTGCGCCAATCACAATGTCAGCATCCTTTATCTCATTGATTAAATTGTCCATATTAAGGATCAGGGTCTTTACCCTTCCCTGAAAGACCTCATCTATCCTTTGCAATCTCTCTATCCCCCTATTTAATACCACTGTCTCCATACCCAAACCCAAACAGATACGGGCAGCATTGGTCCCAACAACACCAGCCCCAATTATTATGGTCTTTGCGGGAGATACACCTACTGTACCAGAAGAAAGTATTCCCCTACCACCATGAATCTTCTGTAGGTAATAAGATGCCATCAAAGGCGCCATCCTTCCCGCAATCTCGCTCATCGGGGTTAGTAGTGGTAAGGTTCCATCCTTCTCAAGAGTCTCATAACCCAGGGCGGTGGTCTTCCTTGCTATTAATAAATCCGTAAGCTGAGGATTTGGTGCAAGATGCAGATAGGTAAAGATTAATTGCCCTTCTCGTATAAGATCATATTCTTCAGGCAAGGGCTCTTTTACCTTCACTATGAGGTCTGATTTTCTGAAAAGAGTTTGTCTGTCAACAATATCAGCATCTTCCTTCAGGTATTCCTCGTCAGTGAAACCCGATCCTTCGCCAGCTCCACTTTCTATAAGGACAGTGTGGCCTGCCTTTTTCAGTTCAGCCACACCAGAGGGAATTATCCCAACCCTGTACTCATGCCTCTTAATCTCCTTTGGTACCCCGATTATCATAAACTTATTTTACAAAAAACAAATAAATTTTTCACTTGCATTCACAGAAAAAATTCTTTATGATTATAGTATGTTAAGAGAAAAAGTTGAAGAGGTTCTTGAGAAAGTCAGGATCGGTTTGAGGGCTGAAGGAGGGGATATAGAACTCATAGATGTAAAAGACCAGATTGTTTATGTGAGGCTTACAGGTTCTTGTGCAACCTGTCCTATGTCACAGTTGACAATGAAGAACTGGGTTGAATCCACCCTTAAGAAAGAGATCCCCGAGGTCAAGGCTGTTCAGACTGTATGAAACATTGCCTGATAAAATTTATGTTGTAACTGTTTATCCGGTAATGTCAAAAGTTTTATGAAAAAAGAAGGGAGAAATATGAAAACAGAAATCCAACCGGTAGGAACA
>JBKBUB010000051.1:0-8884 GCA_046290925.1 Thermodesulfovibrionales bacterium
AGCCTTTCCTTCTGTGGTTCCTGCCTCTTTAATAGCTGTTAATAATATATTAGTAGCATCATAGGCATAAATAGAATAAGGGCCAATCTCCCCAAACTTTTTTTCATAGTTCTCTATAAATGCCTTTGCAGTTGGTATCTTCTTTGGATCTGGACTGAAGGTTAAAAAGGTTCCCTCAGCAGCCTTTCCAGCTATCTCTACAAACTTTGGGTCAATCGTCCCGTCTCCGCTCATAAACGGGATATTTATCCCGATTTCCCGTGCCTGTTTAACCAATAAACCTGCCTCGGGATAGACTCCTCCAAAATAAATCAAGTCAGGCTTCTTTTCCCTTATAGAAGTAAGGATGGTCTTAAAATCCTTATCTCCTTGAACAATGCCTCCATAAAAAATGACATCTACCTTCCCGGAAATATTCTTTTTAAACTCATCGGCAAGACCCTGGCCGTATGTCGTTTTATCATGAATGATTGCAACCCTCTTTATCTTCAATTCCTCTATCACAAAGCGTGCGCCTATCACTCCCTGCTGGTCATCCCTGCCACAGACCCTGAAGACTCCTCTGTATCCCTTTTCAGTGAGTTGTGGATTCGTTGATGCAGGAGTTATCATCGGAATGCCTGCCCTGTTATATACATCCGATGCTGGTATCGAACAACTCGAGTTGAAATGTCCAATTATGCCCACAGCGCCCTCATTCACAAGTTTATTTGCCACAGAAACAGCCTGTTTTGGGTCATGCTGATCATCAGCAACTATCATCTGAATCTTTTTCCCTAATACCCCTCCCTTTGAATTCCATTCCTCAACAGCCAGGGTTACACCGTTCTTAAAATCAGTCCCCATCTTTGCCTGGTCACCTGTCATAGGTCCAGCAATACCTATCTTTATGACCTCCTCCTTCTTCTGACAGGCCAAAAGGGAAAATATAGTAACCATAAAGAGCATAAAAGATAAAGCCACAAATATTGACAAAGACCTCTTCATAATTCCTCCGTCCATCTTGTTATTTCTTAAAGTATTCTTTTACCCTCTCCGATAGTTTCACAGGTGTCGTTGTCATCTTTGGTAAAAAGTCCCTTGCACCGAGGGCAATGGCCTTCTGAATGTCAACAGGAACGCTCCTTGCTGAAAGTATTATAACAGGTATGTTTTTGAGTTCGGGATTGAGATCCATTAACTGAAGGAGTTTAAACCCATCTATCCCTTCCATCCATAAATCCAGTATCACCAAGTCAGGCTTATTTTCCTGGAGGCTCTTCAATGCCTCTATGCCATCAGAGGCCTCAATAACAGTAAAACCATCGAGGGTTAATTTGTTCCTGTAGATCGCCCTAGATTGTGCGCTATCGTCAACGAGGAGAATAACCCTCTCCCTCGGCTTCATAGCCACCTCTGCTACTTCATTAACAAAGCCTCTAATAACAGAATATGTCTCGGGTGAGAGATTAAGGAATCTCACGCCCATTCCAATCCCTGGCTGGACATGCTGTACAAGGCCCTTTATCTTAAGATCCTTATCCTTCAACTTAAAGGCTAACTCAATCACTGCACCCGTAACAAACTCTGCCTGCGTACTTATATACATCCCCTCCTCGCTTATATCGAGGGCATTTGCCCTTATTATTCCGTTTATCAATACACTTTCCTGAATCAGGACCCTTTTCCTCTCACGTTGCTCTTTCATAGGCCTCCTTGATTCTTATAAAAGATTCGATGTTCTTTTTCATATCATCTCCAATCAATCCTGAGGCAACGGCAACCGCATCAGCACCTGCTTCAAAAACAGAAGAAATGTTTCTTGCATTTATTCCACCTATAGCAACGACAGGTATTTTAACATTTCTCTTTATCTCCTTTAATAATTCAAGCCCCTTCGCAGGGCCAGCATCCTTTGTCCTTGTCATAAATACAGGTCCAAAGCCTATGTAATCAGCCCCCTCCCCTTCAGCTGTGATAGCCTCGAAAAGGAAATGGGTAGATATCCCGATAAATTTTTTATCGGCAATCCTCCTTGCCTCTTTAAGGGGCAGATCTTCCTGACCAAGATGGATACCATCGGCACCGGCAGCAACCGCTATGTCGGTATGATCATTTATGGTAAGTGCAGCATTATATTGAAAGGTAAGTTCCCTTAATCTCAGTGACCAATGAAAGATAAAGGCCCTACTCTCATCCTTTTCCCTGTATTGAATCCACCTGATCCCTGAATCAAGAACAGTAGCCACAACACCATATAAATCTTTGAACCCCATGCTCTTCGAAAGGGTTCTGTCTGTTATAAAACATATCCTATCAGGCAATCTCATTTCTGTAAACCTTCTACATTTAATCTCTCAATAAACTGAGTATTAAACTCACCCTTAATGAAATCTTCATGAATAAGAACCTTTTTGTGGAAGGGAATGGTTGTCTTTATACCCTCAATAATAAACTCATCAAGGGCCCTCCTCATCTTCTCGATCGCTTCCTTTCTGTCCCTTCCATGAACTATCAATTTGGCAATCAAAGAATCATAATGAGAGGGGACGGTCCAACCGCTATAGGCTGCTGTGTCAACCCTCACACCAGGTCCTCCAGGCTGGTAAAGAAAGGTAATCTTCCCTGGAGAGGGAATGAACTTTTCAGGGTCTTCAGCATTAATCCTGCACTCAATAGCATGACCAGAAGGCCTGATCCTGCTTTGCTTGAACTCGATCGGATAGCCTGATGCAAGCTTTATCTGTTCCTTTATAATATCGATACCTGTCACAACCTCTGTAACTGGATGCTCGACCTGAACCCTTGTGTTTACCTCCATGAAGTAAATGTTGCCTTCGCCATCAACTATGAACTCTATAGTCCCAATGTTTCTGTACCTCATTGCCCTCGCCGCCTTAATGGCCAGTTCTCCTATTCGCTTTCTAAACTTCTCTGTCGAAAATGGAGATGGTGATTCCTCAATAAGCTTCTGATGTCTCCTCTGTATAGAACAGTCCCTCTCACCAAGATGGATAACATTTCCTTTATTATCAGCCATTATCTGAACCTCGATATGTCTGATCTCTGGCACATACTTTTCAAGATATAATTCACTATTACCAAAAGAGGCAAGGGCCTCTCTTTGAGCGAGGTGAAAGGCCTGCTCAAGGTCCTTTTCCTCTTGCACTACCCTCATCCCTTTTCCCCCTCCACCAGCAGATGCCTTAAGAAGGACGGGAAAGCCTATCTTTTTTGCCACCTTTGAGGCTACATCCTCTGAGGTGACAGGCCCATCACTGCCGGGCACAATAGGTATCCCTTTTCGTTTCATCAACTGTCGAGCCTTAGCCTTGTCTCCTCCAAGCCGTATATTCTCAGAAGATGGGCCAATAAAGGTAATACCTGATGTAGCACAGGCCTCGGCAAAATAAGGATTCTCAGCTAAAAAACCATATCCTGGATGTATAGCCTCTGCATCGGTAATCTCAGCAGCACTCAGTATGGCAGGTATATTTAGATAACTGAGAGAAGAATCTGCAGGCCCTATGCATATTGCCTCATCAGCAAGTCTGACATGCATAGAATCCTTCTCAATATCAGAATAAATCGCAACGGTCCTGATATTGAGTTCCTTACAGGCCCTTATTATCCTGACAGCTATCTCTCCTCTGTTTGCAATTAGTATCTTTTTAAATATCTTCATGGCAAAAGTAAAAAGGTGTAAGTTAACTTACAGGCTCTATGAGGAAAAGAGGTTCGCCATATTCAACAGGCTGACCATTTTCCACAAGGATCCTGACTACAACACCATCAACATCGCTTTCTATCTCATTCATCAACTTCATTGCCTCGATTATACAAAGTACCTGACCCCTTTTCACCTTTGTACCAACATCAACAAAGGGTGGTGCATCTGGTGAAGGCGATCTGTAAAAGGTCCCCACGATTGGAGAGGTTATAGTAACAAGCCTCTGAACCTCTTCCTCAGCCTCCTTGGTTATCTCAACAGGTTTTATATGCTTCTGCTGAACCTCTAAGGGTGATATTATGGCATGTCTCCTTATCCTTATCTTTGTGCCGTCTTTCTCGATCTGGAGTTCGGCTATGTCTGTATCCTTGAGAAGGGTTATCAACTCCTTTAAGTCATCTATCTCCATCACTTTACCCTCTCTATGTATTCCGATGTCCTCGTATCTATCTTTATGATGTCTCCCTCAGCAATATGAAAAGGTACTTTTACAACCGCCCCTGTCTCAAGTTTAGCAGGTTTGCTACCTCCCGAGGCCGTATCACCCTTGAAGGCTGGCTCTGTCTCTACAACCTTCAATTCCACAAACATAGGAGGTTCAACAGCTATTGGCTCCCCCTTATAATAAAGGACCTTCACTATCATCTCTTCCTTGATGAATTTCCTCGCCTCACTTAGTTGTGCTGCTGTTAACGGTATCTGTTCATAGGTCTCGGTATCCATGAAATAGAAGAGGTCTTCCTGACTGTAAAGAAACTGCATTTCTTTCTCTTCAAGAGGTGGGGTATCGAATTTCTGACCTGCTGAAAAGGTCTCATCAATAACCCTTCCTGTCTTGAGGTTTTTAATCTTTGTCCTGACTATAGGGGCCCTCTGCTGCATCTTGACATGCTGAAACTCTAAAACCTCATAAGGTTCACCCTTATACTCTATCTTTGAACCTCTCCTGAATTCATTTGTTGATATCAAGGCAACCTCCTTTCATATTCATAATTATAAACGAAATTAAGAAATTTTACCCAAACGTTGCAAAAATTAGCCTGATATTGGAGGCTGGCATGGTGAAAAAACTTTTATCTGCGATACCTATAGCAACATTCAATAAACATAAGTGGTTCTTATTAAACGGCACCACAGGTGAGGTCTTGATTAAGCAATCACATTTAATATCAAATCGCATTATAAAAGTTTTTGAGGCATGCCAGCCTCCAAATTTATGCAACTGGTGGGTTTAATAATCTTCTAAATTATTTTCAATTCCTTTGGAAGACCAGTAAGAGTCACACTGCCATCGCTCGTAACACAAACCATATCCTCGACCCTGACACCTCCAAGACCAGGAATATATATGCCAGGCTCTATGGTAAAGACCATGCCTGTTTTTAACTTATCCTTTGAATTAGGTGATATAGATGGGCTTTCGTGAACATCAAGACCCACACCATGCCCTGTCCCGTGTCCAAAGTAATCCCCAAAACCCCTTTTCTTTATGATCTTCCTTGCTATTTCATCAACCTTCCCTGCCTTCATATCGGGTCTTATCCCCCTAATGGCCTCTCTGTTTGCTGCCAGGACAGCCTCGTAGATCTCTATCTTTTTTGAGGTTTCGCTACCGTTAATCAATAAAGTCCTTGTCATATCCGAGAAATACCCTCCTGCCTCACCGCCCCAGTCTATTATAACCAGATCGCCTTTCGAAAGCCTCCTTTCGCTCGCCCTGGCATGAGGCATTGATGAATTCGAACCCGAGGTTACTATTATATCAAAAGGTAGCTTTCTACAACCTGCCCTTTTCAGAGTATCCTCGAGCCTCCAGGCTATCTCTATTTCCCTAACCCCGGGCCTTATGTAAGGCAATACAGAATTAAAGGCATCTTCAGCGCGTTTAATCGCTTCCCTGATTAATCCTATTTCCTCCTTATCCTTAATTATCCTGAGACCTTCCACCACAGATCTTAATGGCGTTACATTCAATCCTACCATTGAAAGGGATGAATAAAATTCATAGGTGACAGAGGATTCTACAGCAATCTTCTTTATCTTAAGGTCTTTGAGAAGGTTATGAATAGCCATTAATAAACTTTCTTTATATATAAATATCTCCCAGTTCTTATCCAAAGAAAGGAGTCTTTCCGCATCCTCCTTATACCTGAAGTCCGTTATAAAGATGTTCTTCTCTGGTGTTATAAGTGCCCAGGCAGAGGAACCCTCGAATCCTGTAAGGTATCTTACATTGGTTATATTGCTTATGAGAAAGCCCTTGAAACCCCGCCAATTGAGGGTTCTCTTAAGGTTTTCGAGATGAAGACTGTAATTGACAGCTATCGTGAAACTCCTGATAGAATATTTCTTGATGCAATCAGGGCGAGGATATAGCTATCGGCTCCAAAGCCCGAGATCTGACCCTTACAGACCTCGGCAATAAAAGACCTTCTTCTGAAGTCCTCCCTCTTGTGGATATTCGATATATGAACCTCTATAGCAGGCTTACCAATAGCGCTTATAGCATCCCTTATTGCGACACTGGTATGAGTAAAGGCAGCGGGGTTAATAATTAATATATCATAATCAGCCCTTTGTATAGCCTCTATAATCTCTGATTCACTGTTGGACTGAATTATCACTGTCTCAATGCCGAGTTCAGAAGCGGTCTTATTTATCCTATCATTGATCTCATTCAAGGTAAGGATTCCATATATGTCAGGTTCCCTCTTGCCGAGGAGATTAAGATTCGGTCCATGTATAACGAGGGCCTTCATGATCAGAACTCTTTTTCTATCCTCGGAACAGTCGCCTTGAGGAGAAATCGAGCCTTACCATAATTACCCTCGGGTTTTATGACCATGGCAAGGTAATAATCAGGATTTATCTGCCTCATTATTATCCCGCACCTTTCTGATATAATAGAAAATTCCCTCGCATCGCCAAGTCTCAGGTTTTTAGCGGCAAGATTAATATCCCGTATCATCGCAGATGCCTCTGCGCTAAGGTCTTCAAGATTAATAAACTTTTCAATGGCATACTCCTCAACAGGAATCCCATCAGAGGCTATTATTGAAGCAGAAAGAGCGCCATCAACCTTATCAACTATATCTTTAAGAACGACCGAAAAACTCATCCCTTCGCCTTCTTATACCTTCGAGAAATGCCTCAAGTTTTAAGACCGTCTCCTCATCCTTACCTAAGAGCTTGAGAAGATTCTTCAGTTCAGCAATCCTCTGAAGCACCTTCTTATTATCAGGATATTCCTTTAACAATGCCTTATATCTGTCGAGAGCCTTAAAATACTGCCCTCCAGCAACTAAGGCATCAGCCTCTGAAAAGTCTAATTGACCCTCTTTATGAAATCCTGATCCCTCGAAGGGAGATAGTTCTTCATAAAGGATTTCTTGCGATTCCCTTTGCTCTGCCTCTGTTAAAGATTCAGAAGTCTCCGGTGTAGATATAGATTCCCCTGATTCCCCGATCTCAGAAAATGGCGACCTAACCTCCATCATATCCTCTGGAAGCGTCTCTATTGGTTCCTCTACAGAAAGATCAAAGACCTCCTCAGGGAGGCCAGAGAGTTCCTCCTCTAACTTTTCCTCAATTGGAGATTCTACATAGCCTTCTTCCCCCATGAAATGTTCAACTGTAGCCTCGGTAGCCTCACCTATCGGCTCCCCCACCTCGAGTTCCACCGTTGATAAACCTGGAATCTCCTTGATCTCTTCTCCCGGTAATTCCTCAACAATTTCAGGAGTGAATGGTTCTTCTGCGATCTCCATTATAACCTCTCCTGGGACATTCTCCTCTCCAGGCTTTTCTACGCCCTTAATGAAAGACTTAGCATCCTCATCAAGGGGATTAATTTCTAAAACAGCCTTATATTCAGCGATAGCCCTATCAATCTCGCCTATGTCTCTGTATATCTCGGCAAGCTTCTTGTGGGCAAAAAGGTTGTCAGGGATTGCAGCAATTACCTTCTCGAACTCCCTTCTTGCATCCTCGACCATCTTCTTTTCAAGATAGATCTTTCCAAGGGCAACACGAGCGCTTGTATAACCAGGATGCCTTTCAAGTCCCCTCAACAATACAGAGATAGCCTCATCGAGCATACCTGCCTTTCTGTATTCCTCGGCAAGGGGAAGAAACAGCCTCGAATTAGGGTCCTTCTCAACCCTGACCTTTAATTTCTCTATGTCATCCATTGACATAATTCGACAAGCTCACATATTTTATCAGAAAATTACTAAAAGTCAAACAAATTTTAAAGAGTATGCTACAGTTCAGAGAATATTTCGTAAAATGCAATCTCTACATCCTTTAAAATAAGAGATTTAACATTTCCTGTCCTTTCTGCTTTCTGGATCAGTGAGAAACGACCATGTTCATTAAAATAGACCTCTACAGAATTCACCTCTGGGTCAACGATCCAGTATTCCTTTACCCCTGACCTTTCGTAAACCCCGAATTTCTCTTTTAGATCATAAGAAGCAGTTGATGGTGAGAGAATCTCTATTACGAGATCGGGTACCCCATAGATGCCATCTTCCTTTATGATATCCCTTCTATTATTAGAGATAAAAACCACATCAGGCTGGAAGGCATTTTCATCGTCAAGATAGACATCAACGGGTGAATAGAGGCAGACACCCAAGCCTTTTGTTAACACCCTGACTTTCTCAAAGATATTTGCAGATATGATCTGATGTCTCGGATTTGGAGCAGGCGTTATGATAAGCTCTCCTTCTATGAGCTGATATGGTGCCCCTTCTGGAAGGAGCTTATAATATGTTGTTGTAAGTCTTTTTTCTTTTGTAAGCGGCATTGTTTCTCTCTGTTAAAGATAGTCTATCAATCAATGAACAGGCATGTCAATTATCAAGGAGATTGCCAATTGGAAATGGGATATTGGGACCCAATCTCCAATCTCCAATATCCTGTAGTAAAGCCATTTTCCTTACTGTGCAAAAACCTTGGTCTCGAGCCTTTCTAATCTGAGGATAAAATCATGCATTATTTCCTTGTAAGATAAGGCCTTCTTTAAATCTCCTCTGACTTCGGATATCTCGAGATATAAAGAATCAATCCTTTTGTTGGTCTCGTCAATCCTTGCTGTATTTGCATTTATCTCTGCCTTTAACTCTACCCTAAGTTCATCAATCCTCTTGTTGGTCTCATCTATCCTCTTGT
>JBKBUB010000052.1:0-8820 GCA_046290925.1 Thermodesulfovibrionales bacterium
CTGTATTATCACCTGATAATATTGACGTTCCTATGGACTTTGTGAATATATGCCGATTTGGAAGTATGCTCGGCTCAGGAGGGGTTATTGTATTTGATGAAACAACCTGTCTCGTAAGGGTCTGCCACAGGGCATTGAGATTTTTTGAGCATGAATCCTGTGGTAAGTGCACACCGTGCAGGGAAGGAACTGGCTGGTTAAGTACAATCCTTGGAAGGATAGAAAAGGGGTTAGGTAGACAGGGAGATATAGATCTCCTCTTAGATATAACAGGCAATATGTCGGGAAAGACCTTCTGTCCCCTCGGAGACGGTGCTGCCATGGTTGTTCAGGGTTTTCTGAGACACTTCAGGGATGAATTTGAGGAGCATATCAGAGATAAAGGGTGTAAATTTTCATGATCAAGATTACTATTAATGGTAAAGAGATAGGCCTTGAAAAACCTGTTACTGTCTTAGAGGCAGCAAAGGCAGCAGGTATAAAGATACCTACGCTCTGCCATTACCCAGACCTTGAAAATTACGGTGGTTGCAGGCTCTGTCTCGTTGAGGTAGAAAAGATGCCGAAACTTCAAGCCTCCTGCACCCTTATGGTGACCGATGGCATGGTTGTGAGAACAGAGTCTGAAGAGATCGCTAAGGCAAGAAGGGCTATGCTTGAGTTTCTCCTTATAAACCATCCACTCGAATGCCCCTATTGTGATAAGGCAGGGGAGTGTGACCTTCAGGACCTCACTGTTCAATATGGCCCACCTGTTGGAAGATTTGCGGAAGGGAAGAGAAAACACCCTGAAAGCTTTGAAGACCCTCTCATAGTGAGGAACATGGAGAGGTGCATACTCTGTACCCGCTGTATCAGGATGTGCGACGGCGTGCAGGGAGCCTATGCAATAACTGTTACAGGAAGGGGAAACAGGTCCTTTGTTGAGCCTTTCTCAGGCGGTAGGTATAATTGTGAATATTGCGGGAACTGTCTTACCGTCTGCCCTGTTGGGGCAATCATGTCGAGACTCCACAGGCATGTATACAGGGCCTGGCAGGTAGAAGAAAAGGTAAAGGTTGTCTGTCCTTACTGCGGAGTAGGTTGCAGTATGATGCTTCAGGTGAGGGCTGATTCTATCCTTAGAACCATGCCTGAGCCTGACGTTGGTATAAACAAGGGTATTTTATGTGCTAAGGGACGCTTCGGATATGGCTATGTCCATAGCCCGGAAAGGCTCAGAAGGCCTTTAATAAGAAGGGCAGATAGGCTTGAGGAGGTCTCCTGGGATGAGGCAATTAAATATGTCTCTGAGAAGCTTCTTGACATAAAGGTAAGATATGGCGGTGAGGCAATCGGAGGGATAGCATCTCCTCGATGTACAAACGAGGACAATTACCTCTTTCAAAAATTTCTTAGGGCAGGCCTCGGCAGCAATAACATAGACTCGACTGTGAGGAACAGTATTGCTGTTATCCAGAGATACATGGAAGATGTGATGGGCCAGGGAATAACGGCAAACATAATGTCAGGAATAGTGAACTCCGAGGCGATTATCATCCTTGGTGGTGACCCTACCCATATAAATCCTGTCTTTGGTATTAAGATAAGAGAGGCCTTCAAAAAGGGTGTAAAGGTAATTACCATAGGGTATGCACCAGGACTTCAGAGGTTCAGTAATTACAAGATCAATCCATATCCATTTACAGAGGGAACACTTATTGGTCTTTTTGTATCAGAACTCCTTAAGACAAAAAGTCTCACTGGAGAGAATCCTGCTTTTGAGGGCAGGATAAGGTCCTACACCTACCCTGAAAGACCTGATCTCGAAAGGATCTGTGGCCTTAAGTTTGAAGATATTGAAGGTATCCTTAAAGAGCTATCCTCTCTCCAATCCATATCTATAGTGATAGGCCCTGATATTGTTCAGAGGACAGATATGAGGAGTATCATCTTTCTCATCACAGGCCTCTGTTACATATTAAATGCAAGAATCTTTCTGCTTTCTGAAAGGCCCAATGAACAGGGTGTAATTGATATGGGCTGCTTGCCCGATATGCTTCCTGGTGAAAGGCCTGTTGAGATTGGAGCTTTCAGACACAAGTTTGAGGCCCTCTGGACTGTCCCCCTTCCTGAAAAAAAGGGATTGACCCTCCTCGAGATGATAGAGGCTGCTGGTTCGGACAAGCTCAAGGCACTTTATATAATGGGAGAAAACCCTGTCTTTAATCTCCCTGACAGTAATTATGTAAGAGAGGCCTTGAAGAGACTCGAACTCCTCGTAGTTCAGGATATATTCATGAACGAAACAGCTGAGATTGCCCATGTTGTCCTGCCTTCTCTTTCCTGGGCAGAAAAGGAAGGTACCTTTACTAACCTGGAAAGGAGGATTCAGAGAAGCAGGAAGGCGATAACAGGTCAGGGTATGGAGGACTGGAGGATCATATCAGAGATAGGGCAGAGGATTGGATTAAAGATGGAATACAACTCACCATCTGATATCATGAATGAGATATCAAGGGTTTCTCCACTTTATGCAGGCCTTACCTATGATGACATCGAGACAGAATTTAATCTCTGGCCCTATAAGGGCGAACCTTTGAGGCACAGATTAGGCTCAGGGGACTGGCCATTAACACCGCTATGGCAGGGAAGGCCTCAAAATAAGGAGACCCTTTATCTTATGGTGGAGAGGCATATGTTTTTATCAGGTACGCTTTCAAGGCATTCTAAGGCATTAAATTCCATATATGAAAGGCCTGTGGCGAGGATAAGCCCCACAGTTGCACAGAGGTATGGTATTATGGAGGGTGATATTATAAGGGTTAGTACCGAGAGGGCAGGTTTAACCGTTCCCGTAAGTTTAGACAAAAATCTTTCAGAATTCATCATCCTTCTCTCTAATAACTTTGAAGACTCCTGTGCCCTTTCAATGGTGCCTTTCAAGATGGATCCAGAGACAAAGGTATTTCCCATAAATGGTGTTGAAGTGACTATTGAGAAGGTAGGGGGATAATTATGAGGATTTTTGAGATCATATTTGGCCCTGGTTCATTCGATCTTTTCTTAAATCTCTTTTTTATAATTCTTAAGATCGCTATCGTTGTTGGTGTTGTTATGTTTCATGTTGCCTATGCAACTTACTTTGAGAGAAAGGTGATTGGTCATATGCAGGTGAGGCTCGGACCGATGAGAGTGGGTCCTCACGGCATACTACAGCCCATTGCAGACTTCATGAAACTCTTTTTTAAGGAGGATATAATACCTGCTGAGGCTGACAAACCTTTATTTTACATAGCTCCTGTAATATCAGTTCTTGCTGCCCTCTCTTCTCTTGCTGTTATACCCTTTTTTGAGGGCTTTGTCATAGCGGATATAAATATTGGCCTGCTCTTTATCCTTGCCATGTCCTCTATCGGTTCATATGGCATTATCCTGGCGGGATGGTCTTCTAACTCAAAATACTCATTCTTAGGAGGTCTTAGGTCTTCTGCCCAGGTTGTGAGTTATGAGATAGCGATGGGCTTGAGCCTTGTGGGTGTGATGATGCTTTCAGGCACACTCAATCTTGCAGGTATTGTCAAGGCGCAGGAGTCTTATCCCCTCGGCATGTTTCTCATCCCTCAGATACTTGGTTTCTTTGTCTTCTTAATAGCCATGATAGCCGAAACAAACAGGGCACCCTTTGACCTACCAGAGGCAGAGAGCGAACTCGTAGCAGGTTATTTTGTTGAATATAGCGGCATGCGATTTGCCCTTTTCTATGCTGCCGAGTATATAGGAATGGTCGTTATGTCCTCAATAGCAGCAATATGCTTTTTAGGTGGATGGAATGGGCCTTTTAAGATACCTTATGTACCCTTTGCATGGCTTTTGATAAAGGTCTATTTCCTGATATTCCTCTATTACTGGATAAGGGCAACACTGCCGAGATACAGGTATGACCATCTCATGGACCTGGGCTGGAAGGTATTGATACCCCTTGCGCTGGTAAATATTGTTCTAACAGGCATTATCAAGATGCTTTAATGTGAGGTGTCTTTTTATGAGATTCAAGGAAATAGTTAAGACGGTCTTTCTTACAGAGATAATTAAAGGCATGGCCCTGACATTGAAATCAATGTTTACCCATGCGGTGACGAGGCAGTATCCTGAGGAGAAGAGGCCTCCTATGCCTGGCTTCAGGGGGCTTCACGCCCTCATGAGAGACCCAAGGACAGGAGAGGCAAGGTGTGTTGGCTGTGGTCTCTGCGCTGCCATATGTCCATCCCAGTGTATCCATGTATATACAACTGATAGCGTTGATCATAAAAAGATAGTAGAAAGGTATGAGATAGATGTGCTCCGTTGTACCTTTTGTGCCTTCTGTGTAGAGGCCTGTCCATTCCAGGCCATTGCCTTAACAGAACACTTTGAATATGCAGATTATTCGAGGGAGGCCTTCTATATGACAAAGGAAAAGCTCCTTGAAAATTATGATAAATACATGGGATGGGAGAAGGATAAGGAATATTTCAGGAGATTCTGGCACCCTGTGGCAAGGGACTTCACAGGTTATGAAGAGCAGGCGGTATTCAGAGGCAAAGGTCAGGGAAAGGAGAGGTCATGATAGAAAAAATACTCTTTGGCTATATTTCTCTTGCAATAATAGTCCTCTCGGTTTTTGTGATTACGAGAAAGAACCCTGTTCATAGTGTTGTCTTGATGCTCGTCCTTTTTTTCCATATAGCCTTACTGTATCTAACCCTTAATGCAGAGTTTCTGGCGGCCATTCAGATAATAATCTATGCAGGGGCTGTCCTCGTCCTATTCCTCTTCGTCATATTCCTTCTTAACCTCAAGGAGGAAGTGATCGTGGAAAGATTCGTTGGCCCGTGGCCACTCGGTCTTTCAGCAGCTTTAGCCTTTGCTATTATGATCTTTTTAACGACAGCTTCTTTGATGAAGGGACAAGAGGGAAGCATAGGGGCAGAGGTTATTAAGGCCGAGACCAACACAAAGGTACTCGGAAGGGTTCTTTTCACTCAATACCTTTTCCCTTTTGAGGTCCTTTCGGTTGTTTTGCTCGTGGCGATCATAGGTGCTATAGTACTCACGAAAAGGAGGCTCAAGAGCTAATGATTGCTCTAAACTGGTATATATGGTTAAGTGGTGTCCTCTTTGTTATTGGTATGGCAGGTTTCCTGATGAGGAGGAATATCATAATCATGTTCATCTCTGTCGAGTTGATGCTGAACGCTGTAAATATAAGCCTTGTATCATTCAGTCATTTTCTTAAAGATATGACAGGTCAGGTCCTTACGCTTTTTGTTATTGCTGTTGCTGCAGCAGAGGCTGCTATAGGTCTCGGAATAATAATAGCACTCTTCAGGAATAAGGCAACGGTGCATGTAGATGAGATGAATGAGATGAAAGGATAGGAGAGATTATGGATAAGTATTTATTGATTCCCTTTCTTCCGCTTTTAGCATTCTTCATAAATATTATCTTTGGAAGGAATATCATAAAGGAAAGGGCTCACTGGGTCTCCACACTGGCTGTTGTCACATCCTGGGTGTTATCGGTTATCACACTATCAGAGGTGATTAAAGGCAATGTCATAAACAGGGACCTCTACACCTGGATAGTATCAGGAAACTTCCATGTCTCTGTTGGATTCCTCATAGATCAGCTTACGGCTGTTATGCTTATTGTTGTAACAACAGTAAGTTCTCTCGTCCATATCTACTCCATTGGATACATGCATGGTGATAAGGGATACTACAGGTTCTTCTCTTATCTAAGTCTTTTTACATTTTCTATGTTGATGCTTGTAATGGCTAATAACTTTCTTCAGCTTTATTTTGGTTGGGAGGCTGTTGGCCTCTGTTCCTATCTCCTCATAGGATTCTGGTATGAGAAGAAGTCTGCCTCTGATGCAGGGAAAAAGGCCTTTATAGTGAACAGGTTTGGTGACTTTGGCTTTGGCCTCGGTGTTATAATGGTCTTTTTAACCTTCGGGACCCTCCATTATTCACCTGTTTTTGGAGGGGTTCAGGGTATTGTGGGCAAGACCGTATATATCCTCGGTTATGATGTGGACCTCATAACCCTTATAGCCCTTCTACTCTTCTGCGGTGCTGTTGGAAAGTCTGCCCAGATACCACTTCATGTCTGGCTCCCCGATGCAATGGAGGGCCCAACACCTGTTAGTGCCCTTATACATGCTGCAACAATGGTTACGGCTGGTGTCTTCATGGTAGCAAGATGTAATCCCATATTTAATCTTTCCGAGATCGCAATGAATGTTGTTGCAATTACAGGAGCAATAACAGCTATCTTTGCGGCTACGATAGCCCTCGTTCAAAGGGATATCAAGAGGATAATAGCCTACTCAACAGTAAGTCAGCTTGGTTACATGTTCCTTGCCTGCGGTGTCGGTGCCTATAGTGCAGGGATATTCCACCTCTATACCCATGCCTTCTTTAAGGCCCTATTGTTCCTTGGCGCAGGCTCTGTTATGCACGCTATGGCAGGAGAACTGGATATAAAAAAGATGGGTGGTCTGAAGAAGTACATGCCTGTGACTTACTGGACATTCCTTTTAGCCTCCCTAAGTATCTCAGGCATACCTGGTTTTGCAGGCTTTTTTAGTAAGGACGAGATATTATGGAGAACCTATTCATCAGGGGTCCTCGGACAGGTCCTCTTTATAATAGGTGCTGTAACAGCCCTTTTAACAGCCTTTTATTCCTTCAGGATCATCTATGTTGCCTTTCATGGCAGCTTCAGGGGAACCCATGAACAGGAGCATCACCTCCACGAATCCCCTAAGGTTATGACGATACCATTAATAATCCTCGCCATTGGTGCTATCGCATCAGGTTGGGTTGGAATCCCACCTCTCCTTGGTGAGATGATAGGTTTGGAACATACTGATAGATTTGGGGATTTCCTCGCACCTGTCTTTGGAGGTCATCATCCTGCTGAGGCTTCCCATCTTGAGGAGATAAATGTTATGGGATTATCAATAGCCGCAGGAATACTCGGCATACTTATCTCTGCTGCGCTATATCTGAGAAAGACTGACCTTCCTGAGAAACTTGGTGAGAGATTCTCCTCGGTATATAAGATATTATGGAATAAGTATTATGTGGATGAACTCTATGACTTTATTATTGTGAGACCGACCCTCTGGATTGCTAATAGGATAATAGTGGCTGTTACTGATGGAAAGATAATTGAAGGTATAGTCAATGGAGTCCCGGCGACAATAGGAAGATTTTCCTTATGGCTTAGGGGAGTGCAGACAGGCCTCGTTCATCAGTATGCAACCGTTATGGCCATAGGTGCATTTATAATTGTAGTCATTGCATTATTGTGGAGGTAATTAATGGAATCAGGTTATCCTGTTTTGAGTACATTGATATTCCTGCCCGTGGCAGGTGCCATACTTTTATTGTTTATCTCGAGAAGACAGGAGGGATTGATTAAATGGATAACCCTTCTTACCGCAGTAACGGGATTTATACTTTCCATACCTCTCTTCACAGGCTTTGATAAGACAACTCACGAGATGCAGTTCATCGAGAGGTATGAATGGATACCATCCTGGGGGATAACATATCACCTCGGACTCGACGGTATCAGTGTACTCTTTGTTTTACTAAGCACCCTAATTACCATACTCTGTGTCACTATATCATGGAAATCCATAACAACAAAGGTCAAGGAGTTTTATATCGCTATACTCCTTATGGAAGGTGCAATGATAGGAGTATTTTCATCCCTCGATTTTTTCCTTTTCTACCTCTTCTGGGAGGCGATGCTCATACCGATGTATCTCCTGATAGGTGTGTGGGGTGGACCAAACAGGATATATGCGGCCATTAAGTTCTTCCTCTACACACTCGTTGGAAGTGTATTGATGCTTGTTGGTATCATCGTCCTTTACTTTGAGGCGGGAAAGACCTTTGATATCCTTGAACTGATGAAAAGAACCTATCCATACCAATTACAGTTATGGCTGTTCTGGGCCTTTTTTGCAGCCTTTGCTGTTAAGGTTCCCATGTTCCCTGTTCACACATGGCTTCCTGACGCACACACAGAGGCGCCCACAGCAGGCAGTGTCATCCTGGCAGCTGTTCTTATAAAGATGGGAGCCTATGGATTCCTGAGATTCAGTCTCCCCCTCTTCCCCGACGCAACTAAGGCAATGACTATTCCTATGCTGATTCTATCGGTTATAGCAATAATATATGGCGCCATCGTTTGCCTTGCCCAGACTGACCTTAAAAGGCTTATTGCCTATAGCTCCGTAAGCCACATGGGATTTGTTACCCTCGGCATCTTTGCCCTCAATTCTCAGGGGCTTGAGGGAGGGATCCTACAGATGATTAATCACGGAATAGTTACAGGTGCATTATTCCTATGCGTCGGCATCATCTATGACAGGACTCACTCAAGGCAGATAAAGGACTATGGAGGTCTTGCAACAGTTCTTCCTGTTTATGCAGCCTTCTTTATGGTCTTTACCCTTGCCTCAATAGGGCTACCAGGACTTAATGGATTCATTGGCGAGTTTCTTATAATACTTGGTGGCTTTAAGGCCGTGAAGTGGTCAGGCGTCCTCGCTGCAACAGGGATAATCATTGGCGCAGCCTATATGCTCTGGCTTTATCAGAGGGTATTCTTTATGGAGACTAATGAGAAGGTTCAGGGGCTCAGGGACATGGATTTCAGAGAGATAATGACACTCCTTCCCCTTATAATCCTTGTCCTATGGATAGGTATCTATCCAGATACATTTCTGAGTTTCATGCATCCCTCAGTAGAACATCTCTTACAGAGATTCGAAGGTCG
>JBKBUB010000053.1:0-8747 GCA_046290925.1 Thermodesulfovibrionales bacterium
TGTTTTTACCCTTCCTATATCTGCCTCTGAGACATTACAGTCTATCTGCATCTTTGTAAGGTCCTGGGCAATCGTGAAAAGGGTAGGGGTCTGAAAGCTCGCCGCAACGGTCTGTCCCACGTCAACATTCCTCGATATTACGACACCATCTACAGGCGAGACTATCCTTGTATACATGAGGTTTGTCTCTGCCACCTTTAACGAAGCCTTTGCCTGTTCTACCTGCGCCCTCGCAGCCTCTACCTGTGCCTTTGCCGTCTCATAATTCGTCTCTGCCGTATCGAGGTCACTTTTGGCTATCAGGTTCTTTGAATAAAGCATCCTGTTTCTCTCCATCGTTCTTTTAGAATCAATAAGCGTTGCCTCTGCCCTCTGGAGGTTTGCCTGTGCTGTAGAGAGATTTGCCCTCGATTGTTCAACCTGCGCCTCGAATGTGGCAGGGTCAATCTGGGCAACGACCTGTCCCTTTTTTACAGGGGAATTAAAATCCACATAGATATTCTTTATTGTGCCCGAGACCTGAGTCCCGACAAGGACAGTTGTGACAGGATTTACAGTGCCAGTGGCTGTAACAGAGGCAACTATATCTCCCTTCACAACCCTTTCTGTTTTGTATTTTATGCTGTTTTTATCCTTTTTGAAAAGGAAATAACCACTGAGTATGATAATAAATATTACTAAACCTACCAGTAACTTCTTCATCTTACCTCCTGATTTCTTATCCCCCAACCGAGAGCCTTATATAAAAAAACATGGTTGTTTATCACCTCAGTCTGGAGTCTTATGAGATTGAGTCTGGCATTGAGATACCCCCTCTGACTATCAAGGACAGTTAGATATTCAGTAAGTCCTCTCTCATATTTTTTCTCTGCAAGGGCTATCACCTTCTCAAGGCTGTCAAGCTGGGCCTTCTGTGCCTCAAGCCTCTTAATTGATTGCTCCAGATTTATTATTGCATCATAGACCTCTTTAAAGGCTGTCCTAACAGTCCTTACATATTGTAAGAGTGCCTCTTTTTTCTGGGCCTCTTTAAGCATTATAGTGTTTTTTGTCCTTCCAAAATCAAGGACTGTACCTGCTGCAATTGCACCTATGTTCCAGAATGATGCAGAGGACTGAATGAGATTGCTTAACTCATTACTCTGAAATCCTGCAGAGCCAGTAAGTATGATACTTGGGAAATAAGATGCCCTCGCAACAGCAATCTCAAAATTCGCTGCACGAAGATTTTCCTCTGCCTGAATTATATCAGGCCTTTTAAGTAAAAGCTCTGATGGTAGCATAAGAGGAAGGAACAGCTTCTCAGGAAGATCTGAAGATATTTCAATTTCACTTTCAAAGAGGTCCTTCGGGCTCTTACCAAGCAAGATCGAGAGGCTGCTTTTAATGGTATCTTTCTGGGACTTAAGTGTCTCAACTAAGATCCCTGTTGATTCATACTCTGCCTTTGACTGCTCAAGGGTTAGTTCATCAATCAAGCCATGTCTGAATTGTTTCTGTCTGAATTCATAAATATCCTTCTGGCGCTGCATAATCTCTTGAGCTGTCTTGATTTGCCTATCAGTTGAGATAAGATTAAAATATGTGCTTGCCACTGCAGATATGATGCCTATCTCAAGGCTATCCCTTGCTGCCTTTGTTGCAAGGAATCTGCTCAGGTCAGCCCCTTTCTTATTTCTCAACTTTCCCCATAGATCAATCTCATAGGAGACCATCGCTGAAAGTGTAAAGGTATTGTTTGTGCCACCACCATTATGTATCTCTTCGGATACCCTTGCCCTTGTGAAGGAACCACCCGCTGTAAGGAATGGATACAATTGACTACTGCTTATTCCGAGTATCGCACCTGCCTGCTCAATCCTTGATACAGCAATCATGAGGTCATCATTATTCCTCAGTGCCTCTTCTATCAAATTATCAAGCACAGGGTCATTGAACTGCCTCCACCAGTAAGGCTGAAGGCTATAGGCCTCTGGCTTAAGGCTTAAGGCTGAAGGCTTGAGGTCTGATGGAATATCAATTTCTGGCTTTTTTAGTTCAGGCGTAAAGGAACACCCAAAAAGAACAATAAATAAAACAATTGTTAAGGTCCTCATATCTACTTCCTTTCTTCAGCCTTAAGCCTTAAGCCTGTCCTCTCCTTCACCTTCATTACAAGATAATAAAACAGGGGTATAAAGTATATGCCTACTAATGTGGCAAAGAGCATCCCTGCCACAACAGTTGTTCCTATTATATGCCTGCTATTTGCACCGGCTCCCGTGCTTAAGGCAAGTGGTAATGCTCCAGCAATAAAGGCAAAGGAGGTCATGACGATTGGTCTGTATCTAATCCTTGAAGCCTCCACAGTCGCCTCAAGGAGTGGCATCTTCAATCTCTTTAGCCTTTCTTCTGCGAACTCAACTATGAGTATTGCATTCTTTGCAGAAAGACCTATCAATGTAATGAGTCCTACCTGAAAGTATATGTCATTCTCAAGACCTCTGAGTAAAAGCCCGAGTGCTGCACCAAAGACCGCAAAGGGCACGGAAAGGATGATTGCCAGAGGCGCCAACCAGCTTTCATAAAGGGCAACGAGTATGAGGAAGACAAAGATGATTGCATAGAGCAATGCCACATTCCCCTTTTCCTGAACCCTTATCTCCTGAAAGGATGTCCCTGCCCATGAAAGTGTATAACCTGATGGCAAGACCTCTTTTGCAACCTCTGTAATTGCCCTGATCGCATCACCTGATGTAAAGCCTGGTTTTGGCTCTCCTGTAACCTTTGCAGCAGGAAACATATTAAACCTTTCAACAACCATTGCATCAGCAGTCCTCTCGATTGAAATAAGCGAACTCAGGGGAATTAAATTCCCATTCTTTGACTTCACAAAGACAAAACTGTAATCCTTTGGATCATCCCTGTATTCGCCCTCTGCCTGTAAATTAACATGGAATACCCTTCCGTAAAGATTAAAGTCATTTATATAGGTGCTTCCAAAGGTCATTGAGAGGGTGCTATATATATCATTTATCTCCACTCCAAGTGCCTTTGCCTTTTCCCTGTCAACCTTCACAGTGTAATAAGGGACATTCGTATTGAGTGTCGTCCTTACAGACAAGAGTTCAGGTCTCTGATTTGATTTCCCGACAAGTTCCTGGACATAGCTACTTAATTCGTGAATCGAGCCACCTGTCCTGTCCTGAACATATAGCTCAAAACCACCTGTTGTGCTCATTCCCATTATCGGTGGTGGATTTACTGCAAAGGCAAGGGCATCCCTGTTCTGCATGAACTGTCCCATAAACCTTTCAACAAGTGCCATTGATGACTGCTCTTTTCTTTTTCTCTCTGACCACTCCTTAAGCCTCACCCATCCAACACCTGCATCTGTCCTGAAGGCAAAGGTCTGGAGGTCAAGACCTGATACGGCAACCCATTCCTGAACCTCTGGGGTCTTTGAGAATATCCCTTCAATCCCATGGACAAGATCCTGTGTCCTCTGAAGGGATGCACCAGGTGGCAGATAAGTGAAAAAGAGAACAGCGCTCTTGTCTTCTACTGGCACAAGGGCAGTGGGTAGCCTTTTTATCACAATGTAAGTTGCAAGGAGCATAACCACAAAAATAATAATATTTATAAAAGCAAGCCTTATGACAACCCTTACGCCTTTAACAAAACCCATCCTTGTAAGATCAAAGAAATTTTGAAAGAGCCTGATGGGTAAGAGAGGTTTTTTCTCATGACCCCTCAGAAAAATGGCACAGAGTGCAGGTGTAAGGGTTAATGCAACTATTCCAGAAAGTATTACCGATATGGCAATCGTAATCGCAAATTGCTGATAGAGCTTTCCGCTGAATCCACCAACAAAGGAGGCTGGAACAAAGACCGCAGAAAGCACAAGTACTATCGCAATTACAGGTGCTGTAATCTCCTCCATTGCCTTAATCGTGGCCTCCTTTGGCGGAAGCCCCTGTTCCCTCATAATTCTTTCAACATTCTCTATAACGATAATGGCATCATCAACAACAAGCCCGATAGCAAGAATCAGCCCAAAGAGTGTTAAAAGATTAATGGAGAATCCAAAGGCATAAAGGCCTGCAAAGGTTCCAATAATTGATACAGGAATGGCAAGTATAGGTATTATCGTTGCCCTGAGATTTCCCAGAAAGAGATAAACCACAAAGACAACAAGCACAATGGCAAGACCCAGGGTAAAGAGGACCTCTTTGATTGACTCCCTTACAAATACAGTAGGGTCAAAGGGTACGTGATATTTTATATCCGATGGAAATTCCTTTGAAAGCTCTTTAAAAAGGTTGTCAAGGCTGTCAGAGACATCAAGGGCATTTGCACCAGGAGAAAGAAATATCCCAACAGGGATAGCTGGCTGCCCCTTATAAAAGGAATTTCTGTTGAATGTCTCGGATGATAAAACCACTGATGCAACATCCTTCAGCCTCAGGGATGAGCCATCATGATTTGAGCGGAGAATGATATCTTCAAATTCTCTGACAGTCTCAAATCTCCTCTCACCCTTTACTGAATAAGAAAAGACCTGCGGTACACTCAATGGCTCCTGAGCCATTCCACCTGCAGCGAATTGCTCATTCTGGCTTGCTACAGCACTGTAGACATCAACAGGCGTCAGGCCGAGTCTTGCAAGCTTATCAGGCTTAAGCCATATCCTAATGGAATACCTTTTCTCATCAAATACTATGGCATCACCAACACCGGGTATCCTTTTAATGTCATCAATAACATTGATAATAATATAATTTGAAAGGGATACCATGTCCCTCTTATTTCCCTCTGAGACAAAGGCAATTACCTTGAGAAGATCAGGTGTCCTTTCCCTTACCTGAAGCCCCTGTCTTCTTACAGCCTCTGGAAGCTTGCTAAGGGCTGTTTGGACACGGTTATTCACATCCATCTTTGCAACATTTGAATCAGTGCCAACCTCAAAGAATATGCTCATATTGAGTATGCCGCTTGATGATGCTGTGCTCGTCATGTAGAGCATATTTTCAACACCATTTATCGCCTCCTCAAGTGGTGCTGCAACGGTCTTACCGAGTGTCTCTGCATCAGCACCAGGATATGTAGCAGTGACAGTTATCTGAGGTGGTGTGAGTGTGGGATATTCCTTAACAGGAAGACTCCTTATGGAGAGTATACCTGCAATAATGATTATTATCGCAATTACTGCAGAAAACCTTGGTCTTTCTATAAAGAATCGTGAAATCACTTATTCACCAATCTTCACTGGCATCTCTGGTCTCAGTTTCATGAGATTATCTATTATCACCATATCACCAGGCTTTAATCCCTCTTCAACAATGAAATCCTCTCCTGTCTTATCACCGAGTTTGATATTTTTCATTATAGCCCTTCCATTCTCAACCACATAGACTGCTGGGCCAAGAGGGGTTTGAAGCACTGCCTTCTGTGGAACGATGATTACATTCTTTCTTTGAAGACCCTTTATTATGATCCTTACAAACTGTCCTGGCATGAGTGATTTCTCAGGATTTGGAAAGACAGCCCTCACGCTTACAGAGGATGTCTTCTCATCTATAACTGAATCAATAAAGTCAATCTGACCCCTGTGCTTATAGGGCTTATCCTCAATCAATATATAGACTGAAAGGGTATTTTTCTTATTCTCCTGTAACCTGAGGCTTTCAGCCTTAAGCCTCATAAGGTCTGTATCAGGAATAGCAAATTCCACATATACTGGGTCTATCTCTGTTATAGTCACAAGTGCAGTATTTGGATTTACCATATTGCCAGTATCAACAAATCTCATTCCAGTAATACCACTTACAGGTGCCCTAACGTCCGTATATTTAAGGTTTATCTCTGCCTGCTTGAGCCTTGCCCTTGCTGTCTCAAGCATTGCCTTTGCCTGTTCATAGGCAGAAAGTGCTGCATCCCTCTGCTGTTCACTGGCAACCCCGTCATCATAGGATGCCTTAATCCTCTGCCAGTCCCTCTCAGCCCTGTTCAGTTCAGCCATCGCCTGCTCCACCTGTGCCCTTGCAGAATCATACTCGGCCTGATAAATATCAGGCTCTATCTTAAAAAGGAGAGCATCCTTATTGACAAACTGGCCTTCTTTAAAATGTCTATCCTTTAATATCCCTCCGACCCTTGCCACAACTGTAACCCTTGATATGCTCTTTGTCCTTCCAGGATACTGGAGCTCAAAAGAGACCGACTTTACACCTGCCACTTTATATGTCTTTACCACAATAGCCTGAGCCTGTTTCCTTTGATCCTGCCCCTCGGCATGTGTCATGGAAAAGGAGAAAATTAAAGCAATGAAAATCAAAAAATACCTTTTAGTCATACTCACCACCTCCAGCGATTTCCGGTTGATTCATTACTATTCTCAACAATGTTTCTGTTGTCATTGTCTCTTATAACCCGAAAAATGCATTTACCCTAATGTTGCGAGAAAATTTATTTTTTGATACCCTCATCGCTTAGTCCCCTCAGAGAATATCCTGATAAACTCACGGATGGTCTTTTCCCTGTCATCACCCTTAAACTTCTTTCTCATCTTAAATTCCTGGGCATTGAAGTAAGAAAAGAACATACCGAAGAAAGCCCTCGCACCCATATCAGCATCGAATTCACTTAACATCCCCTTCTCCTGCATCTCCTCAAAGTAAGAGGCAAGTGTCCTTATTACCTCGTCAATGAGGGAGTTATAGACCTTTTGCATCTGTTCAGGATATCTATGTATCTCCGATTGCATTATCCTTATCATGTCCTTTCTTAAAAAGAGGTTATCGAGAAATTTCCTCGCGATTGCAGATAGGGCGTCCTCATAGGGTAGTTGTTTTATTTCAGGCAGGAGGTTCTTCAGTGCTGGCAAAAACGAATATCTACTTATAACCTCCTCGAAAAGATTTTCCTTTGTGGGGAAGTGCCTGAAAAGAGTGATTTCGGCTATTCCTGCCTCTTTTGCTATCTCCTTTGTAGTAGCGCCAATAAAACCCTTTTCCGAGAATAGCTTAAGGCCTGCCTCGAGTATCTTCTGCCTCGTCAATTCCTTCTTCATGATTGTTAGCACTTACTAACATATATTAGATCATGAGATTTTGTCAAGCGTGGTGTTTTGCCTCTTCCCAGAGATTATCCATCTCCTGTAAGGTCATATCAGAGAGGCTTCTTTCAGACTCTGCCGCCTTCATCTCAATGTATCTGAATCGGGAGATAAACTTGCTTATCGTCTTTCTCAAGGCGTCCTCGGGATTCACACCAACAAATCTCGATATATTGACGAGGACAAAGAATATGTCTCCAAGTTCGTCCTCTATGGCTGCCTGATCCTGTTTATCAAGGGCCTCTTTAAATTCTTTAATTTCCTCATCGAGTTTCTTAAGGACATCCTCGACCCTCTCCCAGTCAAAGCCAACCCTTGCTGCCCTTGCCTGAATCCTGTGTGCCCTAAGGAGTGACGGGAGTTCTTTTGGGATACCCTCGAGAATGGATTCCCTGATCTTGCCCTCCTCTTTTTTTCTCTCTTCCCATTGCCTCAGAACCTCCTCTGAGGTCTCGAACCTTTCCTCACCAAAAACATGAGGATGACGGGCTATCATCTTATCAGAGATCTTTCTGACCACATCATGGATATCGAATTCTCCCTTTTCCTCAGCGATTCTGCTATGGAAGATTATCTGAAAGAGGAGGTCACCTAATTCTTCCTTCATCTTCTCAGGGTCCTTCTCATCTATTGCCTCGAGAACCTCATAGGTCTCTTCAACCAAAAAGGGCTTCAGGGACTCCCTTGTCTGCTCCTTATCCCAGGGACATCCTTTCTCACCCCTCAGAGAGGCCATTATCTCAACGAGTCTTTCGAAATCCTTACTCATGAGACATTTTAACACAAAATAGGCTTAAGGCTGTAGGCGATAGGCTATAGGCTATAGGCTTACATTGGTGAAGAGGTGAAGAGGTGAAGAGGTGAATTGGTGAAGAGGCCTATTCACCTATTTACCCATTCACCTATTCACCCATCCTTCAGCCTACTGTTATAATATACCCATGGCTTAAAATTATCGGATTCTTAAATCAGATCAGGAGGTCAATTATGCCAGAGGAACATTCCTTTGATATTGTATGCGAGGTTAATATGCAAGAGGTTACGAATGCTGTCGATCAGGCGATGAAGGAGATAAGGCAGCGATTTGACTTTAAGGGCAGCAAGAGTAATATAGAACTCGATAAAGGAAAAGGCATCATAACGCTCCTCTCTGACAATGAGCATAAACTAAAAAGCGTTATTGACATCCTACAATCAAAGCTCGTTAAGAGAGGAGTTTCCTTGAAGGCCTTAAGTTATGGCAAATTGGAAGAGGCAGCAGGTGGCACTGTGAGACAGGTTATAACATTACAGCAGGGGATACCGCAGGAAAAGGCAAAGGAGATAGTAAAGTTAATTAAGGAGATGAAATTGAAGGTGAGCGCAGAGATACAGAAGGATCAGGTCAGGGTAAAGGGAAAGAAGATAGACGACCTTCAGGCTATCATTACAAAACTCAAGGAGAAAGACTTCGGGATACATATTCAGTTTACGAACTACAGGTAATGCCTGTCTCTTATCTCTACATCCACATCCCCTTCTGTCTCAGAAAATGCCTTTACTGTGACTTTTTATCCATCCCCTTTGATGAATCTCTTTCAGAGGAGTACATCGATGTCGTTCTCAAGGAGATCGATATCAGGAAGGAGAGCCTCGGCAGGTTAAAAACTAT
>JBKBUB010000054.1:0-8719 GCA_046290925.1 Thermodesulfovibrionales bacterium
ATAAGAACCACTTATGTTTATTGAATGTTGCTATAGGTATCGCAGATAAAAGTTTTTTCACCATGCCAGCCCAAATAATAAGTTAATTTCTGCAACGTTTGGATTCAGTCGAATGTAACATCAGCAGTCTTAAATGCATTTAATGTATTTTTCGGTTTAACCATCGTATAAAAACGCTTTATCTGGTATTTACATCCATTCCTTACCCCAATATCTGGTGTATCCAATTTTTTACTTGACAAGTTGCAATTAATTTACTATAGTTGTGGTAAAAAGTGGTAAAAGGTGGAGGGTATGCCGGCTTTTTCTGGTAAGCATTATTACAACCTTGAAGAAAAGGGTAGACTCATCATCCCTGCTCCTTTTAGAGAGGTATTAAATTCCTATTATAGCCCAAAACTTTATATAACCAACGCATTTCTTGATAAATGTCTCTATATCTATCCTTACGAGGAGTGGGCAAAGCTCGAGGAGAAGGTAAGGGCCTTGCCAAATATGCTCGAAGAGGTAAGGCTATATAAGAGGCGAGTCATTGCCTCTGCTCAGGAATGTAGTATGGATAAGCAGGGAAGGGTCCTCATACCTGCAGCACTAAGGGAAGATGCAGGAATAAATGGTGAGGTCGTTATTGTTGGTCAGATAGAAAAGATAGAGATATGGGACAGGAAGGAATGGGATGCTGCAATAGATATTACGAAGATAGATAGAAAGACTGTAGAGGAACGTCTTGCATCTTACGGGCTATGATGATAAGCCATGCTCCTGTAATGGTAAAGGAGGTTATTGGGATTCTATCGCCGAGACCGGGGGGGGTATATATTGACGCCACTGTTGGACCTGGTGGGCATACATTAGAGATATTGAGGCATATTGGGTCGGATGGAAAGATCATAGGTCTCGATAGGGATACGGAGGCCATTAATATAGCTCAGCAGAGGATAACCGATGAAAGGGTTATACTCGTTAAGTCTCTTTTTTCCGAGATGGATAAGGTCTTGATCGGGATGGGAATAACAGGGGTTGATGGAATACTCTTTGACTTTGGCATCTCAATGCTCCAGGTAAAGGATATGGAGAGGGCCTTTAGTTTTTCTTCTGAATATCCCCTGGATATGAGGATGGATAGGTCAAAGGGGATTACAGCAGAAGAGATAGTCAATACCTATCCGGCTAAAGAATTGGAGAGGATATTAAGGGAGTTCGGTGAAGAAAGGCTTGCCGAAAGGATAGCAAGGGCTATCGTTTCAAAACGAAGAGAGGGAAGGATAAGAAGTTGTAAGGAGCTTGCAGATTTAGTGAGTAAGGTCTATGGAAGGAGGGGTAAGATTCATCCAGCGACAAAGACTTTTCAGGCCCTGAGGATTGCTGTGAATAACGAGATTAATGAGATTAGAGAAGGTTTGCAGAATTCTATAGGCCTCCTGAAGAAGGGGGGGAGGTTATGCGTTATCTCCTATCATTCTCTTGAAGACAGGATTGTGAAAAATTTCATGAGGGATTCAGAAAGAAAAGGGCTTCTCAGGATTTTAACAAAAAAACCTTTGACTCCCCAGCGTGAAGAGATAAGGTCAAACCCAGCATCGAGGAGTGCCAAACTAAGAGGTGCTGAAAAGATATGATAAAACTCACGAGAAAAAGTATGTTATTATATATAACGAAACCTTTGTTTGTTTTATTTATCTTCTGCAGTATCTTCGCTATAGTGTGGCTTAGGACAAGTCTTGTTGCTATCGAATATGAAATCAGTGCTCTTGAAAACAGGAAGACAGCATTGCAGAGGGAAACGAGGTTGCTGATAGCTGAGAGGGCTGAACACCTGTCTTTCCAGAAGGTAAAGCTGATAACAGCAAAAGAGGGTCTCTCTCGTGCCGACAGAACCCGTGTGCTAATAGTAAAGAGAGCAAGCGATGCTCAGAAGGCATCTTATTCACTGAAAAGATAGATGGGGAAAAGGGCTATTATACTGAATACATTAATAGCCTTCGCCTTTGTAGTTATTATTATTAGACTTGCTGATATAATGATCTTTAATCATCAGAGATTTCTTGAAAAGGCGAGGAAACAACAGTTAAGTATCGAAGATATTCAGGTCAGGAGAGGGACAATCTTTGACAGAAGGGGAAGAGAACTGGCTTTAAATCTTGAGGTGGAATCGCTCTATGGTGACCCCTCTGAGATAGCCTCTCCTGAGGGTGTTGCGAGTCTTATTTCTGGCCTTACGGGAAAACCAGAAAGGGCTATATACAGGAAACTGCGGTCTGATGGTCGTTTTGTCTGGATCAAGAGAAAGTTGGAACCTGAAATTACAAACAGGATAAAAGGGCTTGGTATTAAGGGGATTGGATTTGTTCAGGAGGCTAAGAGGTTCTATCCAAAAGGGACATTGGCCTCTCACATAATAGGCTCCGTTAATATCGACAATAAAGGCATTGAGGGTATCGAACTTCAATATGATAAATTCATAGGAAGTACAGGTGGAAAGGTGTTATTTAGAAGGGATGCAAGTGGCAAAAGGTTGTCAGAGGGTGTTGATAGAGAGCACAGGGGCAATAATATACTGCTCACAATAGACGAGGGGTTACAGGCAATTGTTGAGACCGAACTTGACGAAGCAATGTCCAGGTGGAGGGCATCGGCTGCTACGGCTATAGTTATGGACCCCTGGACAGGGGAGATTCTTGCCCTTGCCAACAGACCTTCATTCAATCCAAACCTGCCAGGAAAAGATTCTGAACGAAGGAACAGGGCAATAACCGATATCTATGAACCAGGTTCAACATTCAAGATAATAGTTGGGACTGCTGCCTTAGAGGAAAGGATAGTCAAACTCGATACATTATTCGATTGTAGCAGTGGCTATATAGAGATAGGTGGAAAAAAGATAAGGGATGCTCATAAACACGGTGTTCTTACCTTTAAAGAGGTAATTCAGAAGTCTTCAAATGTCGGTTCCTCGATGATCGGTCTCAAACTTGGAAAGGAACGGATATATAAATATGCGAAGGCCTTTGGCTTCGGAGAAAAAACAGGCATTGACCTTCCAGGAGAGGTATCAGGCTGGATAAAACCACCTGAAAGATGGTCAGGCACATCTATAGGAGCGATTTCTATAGGGCAGGAGGTAGCCGTAACACCACTTCAGGTATTAAGGGCCTATTCAGCCATAGCAAATGGAGGTTTTCTCGTAACTCCCCATGTAGTTTCAAAGATATATTCCCCAGAAGGCAAGATGCTTTGGTCCTTTAGCCCTTCATATAAGAGGGCGATATCGAGCAGAACAGCTACTGTCTTCAAAGATATATTGAAAACTGTTACAGAAGAAGGCGGTACCGCAACAGCAGCCTCAATTGAGGGAAACGATGTGGCTGGAAAGACAGGCACCGCTCAGGTTGTAGACCCATTGACAAAAAGGTATTCGAGGGATAGATACATAGCATCCTTTGTAGGGTTCGTACCGGCTGATAATCCGAGACTTTCGATGATCGTGGTCATTTATGAACCAAAGGGTGTGCATTATGGTGGTGTTGTGGCAGCACCTGTCTTTAAAAGGATAGCTGAAAATGCACTCTCCTATCTGAATATTCCACGCGAGGACATCTATGAGAATGTTCTTGTTGTAAATAATTCGAGGGGTCAGGGACTTAATGGCAGCCGCTATGATAGTCCTGCGATGGCAAGATGAGGTTAAAAGGGGTCATAAGAGACTGTATGTTTGATGAGGATAGCCTTTCGGGACCTTTTCTGGATACAGAGATAAGTGGTATTGCCTATGATTCGAGAAAGGTTGTCAATAATGGTCTCTTTGTTGCACTTAAAGGAGAAAATTATGATGGTAATGATTTTATAATGGATGCAATAGATAAAGGGGCAAGGGTTGTTGTCTTTGAAGGCAATTCAATGAACTCTGTAAGGGATTTAATAATAGCAAGAGATGTTTTATTGATTAAGGTCAAAGATCCAAGGATGGCCCTTGCCTGCCTTTCAAATAATTTCTATGGAAGGCCATCTGAAATCTTGAATGTAGTAGGTGTTACGGGTACTAATGGTAAGACAACGACGACACATCTTATAAGGACAATTCTCGAAACATGGGGAGAGGCTACTGGCCTTATAGGTACAATTTCTTATTCTTTTAAAGGTCATGACTATCCTGCCCTACACACAACACCTGAGGCGGTAGAATTTCAATCCCTTCTCAAGGATATGCTTGACAGCGGCTGTAGTTATGTCGTTACAGAGGTATCCTCCCATTCCCTCAAACAGAGGCGGGTAGATTATACAAGGTTTTCTACAGCTGTTTTTACAAATCTCACGAGGGATCACCTCGACTTTCATAGGACGATGGAGGATTACTACCTATCAAAAAGAAGACTCTTTACAGACCTCCTCATTGATTATGGCACCGCTGTGATTAATATAGATGATGAATGGGGCAAGAGACTTTTCTCTGAGCTATCAAGCCTCAGGCCTGACCTCAGGATTATAACCTACGGGATAAAGGCAGATGCAACAGTGAACCCTGTAATGATCGATGGGCTTAATGCTGATGGCTTAAGGCTGAAGATTGGGCTGAAGACCATTCCAAATTACCCCTTCACCTCTTCACCCCTTCAACCATTACATATCGATTCTCCATTAATCGGCATACCTAACATATACAATGTCCTTTCAGCAGTGTCCGTTGCTGTAGGATTGAAGATACCGGAGGAGATCATTATAAAAGGGCTCAGGAAAGATACGGTCGTGAGGGGAAGGTTTGAGAAGGTAGAGGCAGGTCAAGATTTTTTATGCATCATTGATTATGCCCATACACCTGATGCTCTGGAGCGTTTAATACTTACGGCAAGGGAGATTATTTCGAAGGGCAGGGTAATAACGGTATTTGGGTGTGGTGGTAACAGGGATAAGGGCAAAAGACCTTTAATGGGAAGGATAGCAACAGAACTAAGCGATTATGTCATAATCACCTCTGACAATCCAAGAAATGAAGACCCCGCCGATATAATATCCGATATTATATCAGGCGTAATAAAGAATAATTACGAGATAGTTCCTGAAAGGGCTGATGCAATAGAAAGGGCGGTCCTTATGGCAGAATCAGGAGACATCCTCTTGATCGCTGGCAAGGGTCACGAGGATTACCAGGAGATAAAGGGGAAAAGAGAGAGATTCAGTGACCGCGATGTCTGTATCAATGCAATATCAGGTGTGAAGGGTGTGAGGGTTTAAAACAGTTGAAGGGGCTTAACTTGCAGAATCTGACCATTCAGGAGATATTAGAGGCAACAGGAGGAAAGGTCCTCTGTAGAGGAAATCACCAGGAGGAATTTGAGGGTATCTCTATTGATTCAAGGACAATAAGAGAGGGGGAACTCTTTATTGCCTTGAAGGGACAGAGATATGACGGTCATGACTTTCTTATGGATGCCTTGAAAATGGGTAAAGGTGCTATTGTAAGCATCCCTCCCCCTGTCCCAATTAAGGGTAAGACCATTATCTATGTTAATAATACCCTTAGAGGGCTCCAGGCAATAGCAAATTATAGAAGAAAAAAGGTCAACATCCCTGTTATTGCTGTAACAGGAACCAATGGTAAGACAACAACAAAGGAATTGATTGCAGCGATTTTAGGTCTTAGATTCAGGGTATTGAAGAGTTCAGGAAATCTGAATAATCAGATAGGGCTTCCCTTGAATCTTGTAAACATAAATAAGGGATACGACTTTGCTGTCCTCGAGATGGGAGCCAGTATCAAAGGGGATATAAGGGATTTATGTGATATTGCTGAGCCTGATTACGGTGTGCTGACAAATATAGGACAGGCTCATCTCGAGGGCTTTGGAAGCCTTGATGTTATCAGGGATACCAAGCTTGAACTCTTTGATGCTGTTAAGGTTCTGGTAGCAAATGGCGATGACAGATTCCTGATGGAAGGGATAGACAGAAGGATAAAACAGGGGCCTTATGCTGAGAAAAGGCTGATAACTTACGGGATCGACTCGGCCTCTGATATCAGGGCCTATAACATAAACCTTGATGAATGGAGTTCTTCCTTTGATATATTTATTGGTAATGAGAGATATACGAACGTTAACCCCAGAATTCCAGGCAGGTGTAACATTTACAATGTCCTTGCCTCTGTCTCGCTCTGTAACGCCCTCGGCATACCTGCCGAGGACATAAAAAGGGGGATAGAATCATTTGAGGGTGTTCCAATGAGATTTGAGTTCAAGAGGATAAAGGGGGTAACGGTATTGAGTGACCTATACAATGCAAACCCTTCATCGATGGAGGAGGCAATAAGGGAACTTGTGAGACTTAAGAAATCGAGGGCAATTGCTATATTAGGCGACATGTTAGAACTCGGTTCCTATGCCTTAGAGGCCCACGAGAAGATAGCAGATTTGATAAATAAGCTACCCATTGATGTCTTCGTAGCTGTTGGTCCATTGATGACAATAGTTGCTGAAAAACTCTCCAAGGATAAAGAAATATATATATTCAAAGACTCTGAAGAGGCAATGAGTATCCTTTTCAGGATATGCAGGGAAGGCGACACCGTTCTTGTTAAGGGATCGAGGGGAATGAAGATGGAAAGGATTTTGGAGGGAGAAAAAGATGCTCTATAATTTCCTCTACAGTCTTCACTCCTACTTTTCACCCTTTAATGTCTTCAGGTATATAACATTCAGGACCGCTATGGCAATAATTACGGCCATGATCATAACCTTTGTTTTAGGTCCATGGCTTATAAAGAAATTAAGGGACTTTAGCGTTACACAGCAGATAAGGGATGATGGTCCAAAGACCCATCTCGATAAAACTGGTACCCCAACAATGGGTGGTGTTCTTATAATAATATCCATCCTTATCTCCATCCTGCTCTGGGGTGATCTGACGAATTTATATATATGGGTAATGGTTGTATCCCTTTTCGGCTTTGGTCTAATAGGATTCATCGATGATTACCTCAAGATAAAGAGGAAAAACCATAAAGGGCTCAAGGCCTGCTACAAATTCGGCTTCCAACTCTTACTTGCACTTATCATAGGCATAATACTATACATAAACCCCAAAGACCCATATAGTGATATCTTGAGCGTACCCTTTTTTAAGAGATGGCTCTTTGACCTCGGCTGGTTTTATATACCCTTTTCAATGGCGGTAATTGTAGGTTCCTCTAATGCCGTTAATCTCACGGACGGGATAGATGGTCTTGCCATCGGTCTTGTTGCAATAGCTGTCCTTGTAAATGGAGTCCTCGTTTATATTTCAGGTCATAAAGGACTGGCACAGTACTTACAGGTCCTTTATCTGCCAGGCACAGGTGAGTTGACTGTATTTTGTGGCGCCATGCTCGGGGCATCCCTGGGGTTTTTATGGTATAATGCCTACCCTGCCTCTGTCTTTATGGGAGATGTCGGCTCCCTCGGTCTTGGAGGCTCCCTCGGCACCCTTGCAGTTATTACAAAGCACGAGATCGTTCTTGCAATTGTGGGTGGGATATTCGTAATCGAGACCTTCTCTGTGATATTGCAGGTTGCATCCTTTAAACTCACAGGGAGAAGGGTTTTCAAGATGGCGCCGATACATCACCACTTCGAGCTAAAGGGATGGCCTGAGCCAAAGGTTATAGTAAGGTTCTGGATAATAGGGATTATCCTTGCACTTTTGAGCTTAACAACATTAAAGGTGAGGTGATTATGACAAGGTCTAATGGACAAGGGTCCTGCTTCAAGGAATATCAAATTTCTTTTATCTGTTGTCTGCTGTCTTTTCTTTGTCTCCTCTTTATTGCTGATTCTTATGCCTTTGATCTTAATTCAAAAGCAGCAGTTGTGATTGAGGCCTCAACAGGGAGGGTTCTTTATGGTAAGAATCCTAACCTGAAACTACCGCCGGCAAGTACAACAAAGCTCATGACAGCCATGGTAGTTTTAGATAGGCTTGACCTCAATGACACAGTAAGAATAAGCGATAAGGCATCAAGGGTATCTCCAATTAAAGCGAATTTTCGTGAAGGCGAACTGGTTGCGGTTAATACCCTTCTCAGGGCAGCTCTGATAAAATCTGCAAACGATGCTGCCTATGCCCTCGCAGAGGCTGTTGCAGGCTCTGAGGAAAGGTTTGCAGAACTGATGAACCAGAAGGCAACAGCCATAGGGATGAATGATACGAGGTTTGTCAATTCCACAGGACTTCCTGAAGACGGGCAATACATAACAGCCTATGACCTGGCAAGGATGCTGAGGCAGGCCCTGAGATACACCTTTATAAAAGAGGTACTGAACACGAGGACCGACAGGATACATACAGAGGATGGCAGAACCATATTCCTGAAAAATAGCAACAAGCTTCTATGGGAGGACGAATCTGTAATAGGTGGGAAGACAGGTTATACAAGGCTCGCAAAGCACTGCTTTGTTTGTGCCAGTGAAAATGGAGGAGAATCTGTTATAGTGGCGGTTCTTGGTTCACCAAGCAGGGAAGTTCTATGGAAGGAGTCAGAGGTCCTCATATCGAAGGGGTTCGACATCCTTAAGGGTAAGGAAGAGCCAGGGATATTATTTGATAAGGCTGATTATGATGGCTTTGTAAAGAAGGCAAGTTATAAAAACAAGGTTAATCTCAGAGATTCAGGGATAAAGAAAGGGGATAACAAAAAAAACAAAGTTGAAAAAGAAGAGTAAGAAAAGACTTTATGTCTCCAAGAAAAGGA
>JBKBUB010000055.1:0-8647 GCA_046290925.1 Thermodesulfovibrionales bacterium
CCTGCAAAGGTGGAAAAGCTAATAGAACGACTCAAACTAAAAAACTTATTCCCTAAAATATTGTGAAGTTACGGTTCAAAACTTATTAAAAAAATATTATGATCGACAGAAATAGCATAAGATTGAGGATAATCTTTCCTCTCCTCATATTTATCGCAATCATAATGTTGTCTCTTCTTTTTATTGGTTATAGTGTCTCAAGGAATGTGTTCTGGGAATACCATACATATATCATATCGAAACACTCCTCGGAGATAAAAGGGATAATTGATACCGCCATAAATGAACTTACAACATCTCAACTCCTTAACAAAGAGATAGTAGTTGAGGCAAAGAAAAGGGCTATAGCAGATGAGATAATAGCGTACTGGACTACTAACAATCTTCAGGGATTTATTGAAACAAAAGGAACAATAATTTACTCATCTCTGGATAATAAAACCTCGGAATTTCTTACTTCATACCTACCAGTGGATGGGGATTTTCATATCGAAAAGATCTTCACACATATTGGTGGTTCTGTAATAAATGTACCATTATGGGACTTTAAAGTGGTATTCATAGAAAGGCCTCTTATTCCCTTTATTTACCTGTTATCGAAGGATACAGCTACAGCTATAATGGTGCCAACGATTCTTATTAGCTGCATATCTATTATCTTAATAACCTTTTTGGTCCTTAAAAATAATCTCCAAAGGCCCCTAAATAACATCATATCCGATGTGAGAGAGGGACGAGAGGTCAGAGAAACGGGTGTAAAAGAACTCGACATTATCGGGAATACCATAAAAAGCGCCCTTAAGAGCATTAACAGAAAAACAGAGCAGTATCAGACGCTACACAATATAGCCACATCCATCCATGCATCCTACTCAATTGACGAAACCCTCAATATTATAATTGACAAGGCAAAAATTGCTATAAGGGCTGATCTTACTGCCCTCGGTCTATATACCGAAGAAGGTAAATTCAAGAAGTTGATTACCCGTGGGGAAATCATCTCTCTGGGTAGATTGCCTGAAGGCAAGGGCATACTCGAATTTATGAGACTCTCCCTTGTTCCTGTAAGAATAGATGATGTGGTAACGCATCCTGCCTTTTCCGGGAGATTCCCTGAAAATCATCCTGTCATAAAAAACCTCCTGGGTTATCCCATTTTCACATCTGATGGAAGACCTATTGCTGCCTTATACTTTGCCAATAAACTGGAAGGGTTTACAGAGGAAGATGAATTCATGATTAAGGCCATATGTGCTGATGCTGCAATAGCCATTGAGAGGGCTGAGAACATCTCGGATTTAAAGAAATTTAAGACCGTGATAGATTCAGCCTTTGATATTATCGTGATTACTGATGAAGATGGTCATATCCTCTATACAAATCCTGCCTTTGAGACCCTGACAGGTTACACCAGCACAGAGGTTATTAACAAAAAAACGAATATCCTCAAGAGTGGTTATCATGATATACATTTTTATGATCATCTTTGGAAGACAATAAAAAGTGGAAATGTTTGGAAAGGCGAGTTCATCAACAAAAAGAAAAACGGAGAAATCTATTATGCCTCTGCCGTCATCTTTCCTGTAAGGACAGAGGACGGTCTCAATTATGTCTCGATTCAGAGAGATGTTACCCAGGAGAAGAAACTCTATGAACAACTTCTAAGGGCACAGAAGATGGAGGCAATTGGGACCCTTGCAGGAGGCATCGCCCATGACTTCAATAATCTCCTCGCTGCAATCCTCGGTTATTCAGAACTACTCCTCGAGGAAGTAAAAGAGGGAGACCAACTTTACAAGCCTCTCTCAATTATTCATAATGCAGCCCTCAGGGGTGGAGAGCTTGCAAATAAGATACTCACAGTCACGAGAAAGGAAAAGATGGAGATTAAGGTCATTAATATGAATGAGATTATCAGAAATTCCCTTGACCTCCTGAGAAGGAGCATACCTCTCAATATTGAGATTATCACAAATCTGAAGGAAAACCTTCCCTTTATTAAAGCAGACCCTGCCCAGATGCAGCAGGTTATTATGAATCTTGCTGTTAATGCCAGAGACGCCATGCCAGAAGGGGGCAGGCTTGTTATCGAGACAGACACAGTTAGTAAGGAAAACGGTGCAGCAAATGGATTGCCACTTGATAAAGGCGGGTTCCTGAAACTCTCCGTTTCCGACACAGGTACAGGCATTGATGCCGAGACGCAGCGAAGGATCTTCGACCCCTTCTTCACAACAAAGGAGACAGGAAAAGGAACAGGCCTTGGCCTTTACATTGTTCATTCAATAATAACGAATCATGGTGGTTATATAAATCTTTATAGTGAGCCAGGAAAAGGCACAAGATTCAACATATATATCCCTGTTACAGGAGATTCAATAACAGGCGAAGAATCCTTAAAGATAGAAGATATAAGAGGAGAAGAGACGATACTTATAATTGATGACGAATCCAATATAAGGTCCCTATGCAGAGATATGCTTGAACCATTGGGATATAATGTCATAGCTGCGGAGGATGGCAACAGTGGTATTCAGATCTTCAGGGAAATGAAGGATAAGATAGCTGTTGTTATTCTCGACATGATAATGCCCAAGATGGGAGGCGGTGAGGTATTTCAGATTCTTAAGACCATAAAACCTGATGTAAAGGTAATACTCTGTTCTGGTTACAACCACAATGGTTTTGCAGGAATAGATAAGCTGATTAAGGACGGAGCCATTGGATTCATTCAGAAACCCTTTACAAGAATTACCATCGGGCACGCTATAAGAAAGGCAATTACAGGTCAGTAAATAGGTGAATGAGTGAATAGGCCTCTTCACCGATTCACCACTTCACCAATTCACCGATTCATCCCTCCGCCTGTCCCCGTCATGAAGCATTCTCTCTATCTGAGGCAACAATTTGATCCTTACGATTATATTTTTATCCTTCAATCTATAATCAATGTCGAGGACATCAGAAAGACCATAAGCCAGAGGATCATAGAGGGGTCTCAATTCATAACCAATAACCCTTCCTGAAAGTGTGATCTTCTTCAGTTCTGACCCATGATAAAGTGGATGCCATGATACAAACTGCTCCGCCCTTTTAATAGCTGCAGAAGCATCCGGTCCCCTCTCTATCGCGAAATCGAAATCTGGGGCATAAGGTGCAAAGACATATTCATCTCCCTCAATATCGAGAATTACAACTGTTTCAAGATCATTCCCATGCCTCGCTCCGTATAGGATAAGGGAATAGGTTTTGTCCCTGTCAATATCATTTACAATATCAGTTCTAATCCTTCCCTCCTCACTATATGCAAGTGAATGAGTGGAAATACAAAAGAGCAGAAGGCACATTAGCGCAGCGGAAGCGTGTAGCATACGATTTTTACAACCTCCCCTGAAGTAGATTATCCACCACAGAGGGGTCTGCAAGGGTGCTTGTATCACCGAGGTCCTCCACATCACCCCTCGCAATCTTCCTGAGGATCCTTCGCATTATCTTACCACTCCTCGTCTTCGGAAGTCCAGGGGCGAACTGAAGCTTATCGGGTGTTGCAATAGGACCGATAACGCTTCTCACATGACCTACAAGTATCTTCTTCAACTCTTCAGAAGGTGTGAAACCCTCCTTAAGGGTCACATAGCAATAAATACCCTCACCCTTAATCTCATGGGGAAATCCCACAACAGCAGCCTCTGCAACTGCCTCGTGACTGACGAGGGCAGATTCCACCTCTGCTGTTCCAAGCCTATGGCCTGATACATTAATAACATCATCTATCCTTCCCATGAGCCAGTAATCTCCGTCCTCATCAACCCTTGCTCCGTCTCCTGTAAAGTATCTACCCGGGAATCTCGTGAAATAGACCTCCTTGACCCTTTTGTGCTCAGGGTCTCCATAGGTCCCTCTGATCATCCCTGGCCATGGTTTTTCTATCACGAGGTAGCCACCTTCATTGACACCGGCCCTTTCGCCTTTTTCATTCAATACAGCAGGAACAACGCCGGGGAAAGGCCTGTTGGCAGATCCAGGCTTTAATGTCATTGCCCCAGGTAGGGGGGTTATCAGTATTCCTCCTGTCTCAGTCTGCCACCACGTATCAACTATTGGCAATTTTCCCTTTCCAACATGGGTATGGTACCACATCCATGCCTCAGGATTAATTGGCTCTCCTACAGTGCCGAGGAGTCTGAGGGAGGAGAGATCGTGTCTGGTAACCCATTCTTCTCCTTCTCTCATCAATGCCCTTATGGCTGTTGGTGCTGTATAAAATATGCTCACCTGGTGTTTGTCCACTATATCCCAGAACCTTCCAGGGTCAGGATAAGTTGGAATTCCTTCAAACATCAGACTCGTAGCTCCAGCACTCGAAGGACCGTATAATATATAACTATGACCCGTAACCCAGCCAATATCAGCAGTGCAGAAATGGATGTCCTCGTCGTGATAATCAAAGATCCACTTAAATGTAAGATTTGTATAGAGCAGATAGCCACCGGTTGTATGGAGAACGCCCTTAGGCTTACCTGTAGAGCCTGATGTATAAAGAATGAAGAGGGGGTCTTCTGCATCCATCCACTCAGGGTCACAGTAATTCTCTATGTCCTTTGAATTGATCTCATCATGCCACCATAGATCCCTACCAGGTTCCATGTCAATACCGTCAGTTCTCTTCACAACTATAACCTTTTCCACACAGGGGCATTCATGTAATGCCACGTCAGCATTTGCCTTTAAAGGTACAAGTCTCCCGCCTCTTACACCCCTGTCCGCAGTGATAAGCAGTTTTGCCTGACAGTCCTGAATCCTGTCTCTTAAAGCCTGGGCACTGAATCCACCAAAAACAACGCTGTGAATCGCTCCAATCCTTGCGCAGGCAAGCATCGCGATCGGCAGTTCAGGTATCATGGGTAGATATATCGTTACCCTGTCTCCTTTTGTAACGCCATGCTTCTTAAGGACATTGGCAAATCTGTTAACCTCATAAAAGAGTTGCTGATATGTGTATGTTTTGTAGGAGCCGTCATCTGCCTCCCAGATTATGGCAGCCTTATTGCGCGTTGGGGTATTGATAAATCTATCAAGACAATTATAAGAAGCATTGAGCTTCCCACCCTGAAACCACTTTATCTCAGGTTTATCAAAGTTCCACTCAAGCACCCTGTCCCATTTTTTGAACCATGTTACATGTTTTTCGGCCATCTCAGCCCAGAAACCCTCAGGGTTTTCAATCGACCTCCTGTAAAGTTCTTCATACTGTTTCATGCTCTTGATATGTGCCCTCTCGCTGAACTCTTTTGATGGCGGGAATGTGCGTTTTTCAGCCATCAAAACCTCAATATTCTTTGTTTCTGCCATTTTTATCCTCCTTAACCTGTCATTCCCGTGAAAACTTCTTCCGCAGGAATGACGAACTGGGTTCTTTCTTAAGCAAGCCTGACTCCCGTTATTAATCAGATCTCCGCCTTTGCCTTCTCCTCTAGTTCCTTTAACTTTGCTAATGCCATCTTTGGGGTAAGTTTCGAGAAGTCAAGATTTATGAGTTCAGCCCTGATGGGGTCGTGGGCGATAGAAAAGAGGTCCATCTGGCGACTCTTAATAGAACCAACCGGAAAGAGTGATGACCTGCTTAGGTCCTTTTTCTCAAGGTCAGTAAGAACCTCCCGAGCCCTATTTATGACGGTCTCAGGAAGCCCCGCCAGCCTTGCCACATGGATACCATAACTTCTGTCAGCAGCGCCTGGGACTATCTTCCTGAGAAAGATTATCTCCTCACCCCACTCCTTAACAGAGGCGTTATAATTCCTTATTCCATCCAGAGACCGGTTTAATTCTGTCAGCTCATTGTAATGGGTTGCAAAGAGTGTTCTCGCCTTAATCTCCTTTAATATATATTCAGCAACCGCCCAGGCAATGCTTATCCCGTCAAAGGTGCTCGTCCCTCTACCTATCTCATCGAGAAGGATAAGACTGCGATTCGTTGCATTATTCAGTATATTCGCCGTTTCTATCATCTCGACCATAAACGTGCTCTGACCCTGAAAGATATAATCTGCTGCACCTATTCTCGTAAAGATCCTGTCAACTATCCCTATCTTTGCCTCGGTAGCAGGGACAAAACTCCCCATCTGTGCCATTAAAACGATCAACGCTACCTGCCTCATAAAGGTCGACTTACCTGCCATATTTGGGCCTGTTAATATCAGAAGGCAATCTTGCTCTCCATTGATAGATATGTCATTTGGTATGAATGGCTCTGACATATTCCTTTCTATAACAGGATGCCTGCCATCAGTTATAGATATAAGAACACTATCATCTATCTCAGGCCTTGTGTAGTTATACCTTTTTGCGATAATAGAAAGAGAGGTAAGGAAGTCTATCTCGCCTACAGCACTTCCTGTCTCTACAATATCTTCAGATATTTCAGATAGACGATCAATAACCTCCTGAAAGAGTTGATATTCCAGATTCTTCAGGTTCTCTGTTGCGCTCGTTACCTTGACCTCATATTCCTTTAACTCCGGGGTTATAAACCTCTCTCCATTAACAAGGGTCTGTTTCCTTATGTAATAGTCAGGCACAAGGTCGAGGTTCGGCTTTGTAACCTCTATATAATAGCCAAAGATCTTGTTATAACCCACTTTCAGGGAATTTATACCTGTCTTTTCCTTCTCCTTTCTCTCAAGCTCGGCAATAAAGTCCTTTCCCTGAGTTGAGATCTTTCTCAATTCATCTATCTCATAATTGTATCCGTCTTTAATGATCCCTCCTTCCCTGACCGTGATAGGAGGATTCTCAACAATGGCATCTTCAATTAATCTCTTTACGCCTGATAGATCTGCAATCCTCAAACCGAGATCCCTCAGATAGGGCTCATGAATCTTCAGAAGTGCCCTCTTTATCTCTGTTAATGGAGTGACGGAATTCTTTATAGCGATAAGGTCGCGGGGATTTGCTGTCTTAGCGGTTATCCTCGAGGCAAGCCTTTCAAGATCCTGAATCTTTCTGAGATTACCTCTTAAGACCTCGATCAATTCATAGTCATTTGTTAGCCACTCTATGGCATCAAGACGTCTTATTATCCCTTCCCTCTCAATGAGTGGACGTAGCAAGGCATTCCTGAGAAATCGCCCACCCATCGGTGTCTGGGTCTCATCCAAGACTGACAGTAGTGTTCCCTCGGATCCTCCTTTCAAATTCTTTGTAAGTTCAAGGTTTCTCTGTGTAACAGAATCGAGGAACATAAAACTTTCCTGCCGAAGTGGCGAGAGTTTCCTAAACCTCACAGAGCCCCTCTGGGTATCGATAAGATAATTCAGAAGTGCCCCCGCTGCTGATATGGCAGGTCTGAAGCCCTCGCAACCAAATCCATCGAGTGATGATACCCTGAAGTGTTCGAGCAAAGACCTGTAGGCCTCTCCAAAATCAAAGAGCCAGTCTTCAACAGGAGTACTATAAAGCCCTTTCACCATCTCTGCGTAATGAATATTATCCTTTAGACTCAAAGGATAGAGTATCTCCTTAGGTTCAAACCTGCTTATCTCGTCACTTAGAGATTTTTCTGTCTCGTAGATAAAGAAGTCGCCAGTCGATATATCAGCGAGGGCTACGCCATATATCTGTCCTTCTGGGAAAAAGGACAGGATGTAACAATTCTCCTTAGGATTTTCAGGTATATATGTGCCTGGAGTGAAGACCTTTACAACCTCTCTCTGGACGATACCCTTCGCCTCTTTTGCGTCCTCCATCTGCTCGCATATAGCCACCTTATAACCAGCCTTAACGAGCTTTGATATGTACGAGTCAGCTGCAAAATAAGGAACCCCGCACATCGGGATAGGGTCTTCCCTTGTCCTATCTCGAGTTGTAAGTGCTATCTGTAGTATCTTTGAAGCAATGCGTGCATCCTCTCCAAACATCTCATAAAAATCGCCAAGTCTGAACATTAGGATAGCATCCTCATGCATTTCCTTAATATTAAAGTATTGTTTCATTAGGGGTGTTAATTCTGACATATAGTAAATATACACCAAAGAAAAGACAAAGATAAAGGATGGAGCGGGCGACGGGATTCGAACCCGCGACCTTCAGCTTGGGAAGCTGACACTCTACCACTGAGTTACGCCCGCAAAATCAAAAAGTTTTAAAATATTATAGCACACAGTGTTCTAAAATCGTAATAACTGACCTGAAAATCGGCCTCGTGACACAGTCGAGAAGGATACAAGTTTCTGCGCCCGGCTCGTTATTGTGAAGAGGTGCTTGTTATTATCCTGAGCCCTCTCAAAAGGAAACTGTGTCCTAAATACTTTAGAGCTAAACTTGCTGAGTTGCATAATATATCTCTGAATCGTTTATAGAACACGGGGGTCAGGCCTGGACTATTAACATTTAGGCATTGAAGCCCTTTCGCATGGAAAGGGAACCCCGTATAGAATCTGAGGGCACATTATACCATGTCCTAACCAGGGCAATTAAAGACAGAGGATATTCAAAGCCGACTTAGACCTCTTGCAATATCTCGACAGCATGAAACTTTACGCTGGACTAGACTTACATAGCAACAACAGTTATATTGGAAGAATCAACAACAATGAGAGAGGATTTTCAAAAAGAAGCTGCCGAATGCTCTTGACAAAATAATCACAGC
>JBKBUB010000056.1:0-8622 GCA_046290925.1 Thermodesulfovibrionales bacterium
TTACTTCTATCGTTACCCACGGCATTTCCTTCTTAATCATTGATATGCATTCTATAATGAATTCCCTCGCCCCCTTTGAATCATGCACATTGCCAGGCCGATGATATACATCAAATACCTGCCCAGTTTGAGCTATCGTGCAAAATAATGGATAGTAACTCCTTAACCCTTTCTTCTTGTTGTTGTATCCTACCGCCGTCCCTTCTTTGTTCCTGCCATTGGTGGATACTACAGAGCCATCAAAATCTAAGGTCAATCGATACAAATAAACCTTCTTCAATGCCTCTATCACACCTTTTCGACAAAATTCCCTTACTTTCCCTATGCACCTCGAATCTGCACTCCTGAGCACCCTCGACACCGTCGATACATCAGGCAACCGCTTCAATCCTAAAAGCCTCTTTACCAAAGGATCTTCTCTGTAATATTCCATCTCCCTGAGTTTCCTATACCCCAGTAATAAATGCACTACCAATACCATCATGATAATATGATGCCCGAATATCTCCCTTACCCTAAGATGCTGAAAACATCTTCGAAATGCTTCCTTCATCTTTAAGGACGAAAACAAGGGTTGAAAAATAATAAGACCTGAATAGGATGTGAGACTCTGGTCTTCAAATCTTATCTCAGGTATCTTGTACTCTCGACTTAATATTTCTTTTCTGCTAAACTTCACTTATAGTGGCCTCCTGTATTGGGTGTTTTTTGTTTTGATTAACCCTATTTTATCCAATACAGAGGCCACTTTACAATGATTGAATTGCAATTTTTAGCTTTATTTTTTGCAACTGGTGGGTATAACCTATAGGAGCGTGTAGCCTTTTTCATGATATCAGGTCTTCAAACTTAACATAAGAGGTATCACAGGGGGCCAGCCCTTGAATTGGGAAGAAGGCTCTTCGCTATGTTGAATATTGTCTGCCATGCAAACCGCTTTATATCACAGATTTTTTTCATCACAGAAAACATCAAAGGGATCCTTACAGGTTATAGAGAACTTTCCATAATATGAGATGCACTCTGAGAGGATTGGCTTAAAGAATTAGCACAGGGGGCTCCTGAAGAAAAGGCCTTTTTTGAGACGCCTTCCGTGTCCCTCGGCTTTGGTGAGGCTTCAAGCATTGCTGTGGCTAAGGTAAGAGGTTTTGTTTTTGCCTGTGACGATAAAACTGCAAGAAAAGAGGCATCTCTTCTTGGTGTAAAGCTTACCGGAACGATAGGAATACTAATAAGGGCAGTAATGAAAATGATTATTGACCACAAAAAGGCAAATGAAATGAGGAGTCGCCGTAAAGCCTTTTCAGGACCACTCCACCTTTTAATAACAAATTTTCTATCGTCAGATTACGTATCAATTATGATATACTTTAATAAATGAAGATTCTTAAGGATGAAGCAAGGAAAAATTTCTTTGATTATATAAAAAAACGGGGACTCAAGAACACGAAACAAAGGGAAGAGATCCTCGAGGCCTTTCTCTCTTCTGGTGGCCATATAACGGCTGATGAGATATTCGAAAAGGTCAAAAAAAAGAGACCCATCAATAGGATATGCCACTATTCATAGAAACCTATCCCTCCTCATTGATTCAGGTCTTGCTGAAGAGATAAAGATTGGTAAAGAAAAGACGCGATATGAACAGATGCATAAGAGGAAGCACCATGACCACCTCATATGTCTTAAATGTGGGAGATTCATTGAGGTAAGGGATGAAAACATTGAGAGATTACAGGATAAACTTGCTGAAGAGAACGAATTCGAGCCTGTAAGGCATAAGCTTGAGATCTACGGTTATTGTAAATCTTGCAGGGATAGAGCCAAACGTTGAATAAACCTCAATGTCGCATAAATTCGGACGATGGCATGCCTCAAAGACTTTTATAATGCGATTTGATATTTAAGGTGATGGGTGACGGGTAATAGGTTATAGGTTATAGGTGATAGGTGATAGGTGATAGGTGATGGGGGATATGACCTATTACCTCTGACCTCTGACCTATTACCTCTGACCTATTAAAACCAATAAAGCTAATTTTTGCAAGTTTGGTAAAATAACTGTTTGTAGGAGGCAGACTGATAAGCTATCAGGTAATAGACCATTATGATACGATTTCCAAGTCCGAGTTATAGCATTACACTCCGCTTAGAGATAGAAAACAGGATAGGTATGTTTTCTCAGATCGCTGATGCCATAAGTCGGGTTGGTGGAGATCTTGGCTCTATCGATATTGTAAGGGTCGAGAGGGGAAAGATAATCAGAGATATTACCGTTAATGCCCGTGACGAGGCCCACGAAAGAGAGATAGTCAACTCTGTAAAGAAAATCAAGGGCATTAAGGTCCTGAGGGTCATGGACAGAACCTTCTCTGCCCATGAAGGAGGAAAGATAGAGATACATAATAAGGTTCCTGTCAGGAATAGGGATGACCTCTCAAAGGTTTATACACCAGGTGTTGCAAGGGTATGCAGGCATATTCAGGAGCATAAAGACCACGCCTATCGGTATACCATTAAGGGAAACTCTATTGCGGTTGTGACGGACGGGACTGCGGTTCTCGGCCTCGGTGATATAGGGCCCGAGGCCTCAATGCCTGTAATGGAGGGAAAGGCTATGATATTTAAGGAGTTTGCGGGCATTGATGCCTTTCCGATAGCACTCAGCACAACTGATACAGAAGAGATAATCAAGACAGTAAAGAACATATCCCCTGTCTTTGGTGGGATCAACTTAGAGGACATCTCGGCACCGAGGTGTTTTGAGATAGAATCGAGGCTCAGAAAGGAACTCGATATCCCTGTCATACATGATGACCAGCACGGAACGGCCGTTGTAGTCCTTGCAGCCTTGATTAATGTTGGTAGGTTACTTAAAAAGGACATAAAGAGGTTTAAGGTGGTAGTTGCAGGGGCTGGTGCAGCAGGAACTGCAACAACAAAGATGCTTATATCCTACGGAATAAAAGATGTAACGGTCTGCGACAGGTATGGCGCCATTTATCCTGAACGGAAAAAGGACATGAATCCTTACAAAAGAGAGCTTGCCAGGATTACAAATCCATCACGGATTAGAGGAAGTATATCCGAGGCAATGAAAGGGGCTGATGTATTTATAGGCCTTTCGGCACCGAATATAATAACGCCTCAAGACATAAGAGGAATGTCAAAGGATGCTATTGTATTTGCCCTTGCAAATCCAGAGCCTGAGATACCACCAGAGGAGGCATTACCCCTTGCAAGGGTTCTTGCAACAGGAAGGTCAGATTATCCAAACCAGATAAATAATATGCTCAGTTTCCCGGGAATATTCAGGGGACTTCTTGACGTAAGGGCAACAGGTGTGAATGAGGAGATAAAGTTTGCCGCTGCCCGTGCAATTGCCTATGTTCTTAAAGACGACGATCTCCATGAGGACTATATTATACCCAGTGGTTTTGATAGAAGGGTGGTAACTGCTGTAGCCCATGAGGTAGCAGAGGCAGCAAAGAGGACAGGGCTACAGAGATAAGCCAATTAAAAATAGTTTAATATAATAAATAGTTCATCTCCGATTTAGTTGCAAATACATTGATAAGTCGTCATTCCCGCGAAGGCGGGAATCCAGAAAAAAATATTATGTTTATTTATATTCTCAGCCTGATGAAGAAAATCAGAAACGAATTGATTTGTATGGAAATATATGCAGTTAATCCTGGATTCCTGCTTTCGCAGGAATGACATCAGTGGGCATTTGTAGCAACTTATTTGGAGATGAACCATATAATTATAATTTAACCCAGCCACGCGGCTGGACAACATCGTAATGCGAGTGATAAAAAGTTATATCTCGAAAAAGATCGTTATGGCTATCACAGCCCTTATCATGCTTTTTTACCTGATAGCCCATCTCCTCGGCAATCTCTTGATCTTTAAAGGCCCTTCGGGTATCAATGCCTATGCTATGACACTCAGGGAATTTGGTTTACTGCTTTGGACTATCAGGATAATAATGTTTGTCGCTTTTCTAATTCACCTTATCTTTGCTATTCAGTTAACGATAGAGAATAAAAAGGCAAGGCCTCTGTCTTACAAATCTAAAAAGAACCTAAGAAGCACATTTGCATCGAGGAATATGATATGGACAGGGGTTATAATAGCCCTTTACCTGATTTATCATCTTCTGAATTTCACCTTCCCTGTAATAAACTCTACCTTTTCAAGGAATATTGATGTCCTCCAGAGACCTGACATCTTCAGCATGGTATTCATGAACTTTAAGAAATCCGATGTATATATCATATACGCCACTGGATTGATAGCCCTTGGGCTTCACCTTTCTCACGGTGTTCAGAGCCTATTTCAAACCCTTGGACTGAACAATGAGTATACGCTTCCTGTAATGGTAAAGGCTGCTATAGTTGTCTCCCTAATACTCCTAATCGGTTTTTTATCAATACCCACATCTATATCTACAGGTCTTTTGAGGTATAAGATATAAATAAGATGATACTCAATGGTAAAGTACCAGAAGGCCCTATCCATGAGAAATGGAACAGAAGAAAGGAAGCACTCCGTCTCATCAGCCCTTCGAATAAGAGAAGATACAGGATAATCGTTGTAGGAACAGGCCTTGCTGGAGCCTCTGCAGCAGCAACGCTCGGAGAACTGGGCTATAATATAGAGGCCTTCTGCTTTCAGGACAGCCCAAGAAGGGGTCATAGTATAGCTGCACAGGGAGGGATAAATGCCGCAAAGAATTATGCAAATGACGGAGACAGCATATATCGCCTTTTCTACGATACTATAAAGGGCGGTGACTTCAGGTCGAGGGAGGCAAATGTTTACAGACTTGCCCAGTTAAGCAATAACATAATTGACCAATGCGTTGCGCAGGGAGTTCCCTTTGCTCGTGATTATGCAGGCTATCTTGAAAACCGTTCATTTGGTGGCGCACTTGTTTCCCGGACATTTTATGCAAGGGGACAGACAGGACAGCAACTACTTTTAGGAGCCTATGGCGCGCTCTCAAGACAGATTAAGGCTGGGACTGTAAGGCTCCATTCCAGAACAGAGATGCTCGACATCGTCCTTGTCAATGGTGAGGCAAAGGGTATAGTTGTTCGTGATCTTGTTACAGGAGAGATAAGGTCCCATGCTGCCGATGCTGTCTGTCTCTGCACCGGTGGTTATGCCAACATATTTTACCTCTCCACAAATGCTATCGGCTCTAATGTTACAGCCTCCTTCAGGGCTTACAAAAAGGGTGCCTATTTTGCAAATCCCTGCTTTACACAGATTCATCCAACCTGCATCCCCGTTAGCGGAGAGCATCAATCAAAACTCACCCTCATGTCAGAGTCTCTAAGAAACGATGGAAGGGTATGGGTGCCCTTGAGAAGGGGAGATAATCGACATCCATCCAATATACCCGAGGAAGAGAGGGACTATTTTCTCGAGAGGAAATACCCTGCCTATGGTAATCTCGCCCCTCGTGATATAGCATCCCGTGCTGCAAAAGAGGTATGTGATGAAGGAAGGGGCATTGGCCCGGGAGGAAGGGGGGGTTATCTCGATTTTTCTGATTCTATAAATCGCCTCGGCATCGAAAAGATAAGGGAGAGGTATGGAAACCTCTTTGAGATGTATGAAAAGATAACAGGTGAGAACGCCTATGAGCAGCCCATGAGGATTTATCCTGCTCCCCATTATACTATGGGTGGTTTATGGGTTGATTATAATCTCCAAAGTAACATTCCCGGCCTTTTCGTCCTCGGTGAGGCAAACTTCTCAGATCACGGTGCTAATCGCCTCGGTGCAAACGCCCTTCTTCATGCCCTTGCTGACGGATACTTTATCATTCCTTATACAATTTCAGATTATCTTGCTGGAACAGAGCCTGGAAAGGTCAATATTGAACATATTGAATTTAGGAGGGCCGAGGAAGAGGTAAAAGCACGAATCAAGAGATTACTAACAATTAAGGGTAAGAAAACCGTAAGGGAATTTCATCGTCAACTCGGGCAAATCATGTGGGATAGAGTGGGTATGACCCGTTCTGAGAAGAGCCTTAATGAGGCATTGGGACTAATACCTGAACTCAGGGCCGAATTCTATGAGAATCTGCTAATCCCAGGAGCAGGAGAAGATTTGAATCAGGAACTCGAAAGGGCCTGCCGTGTTGCAGATTTCCTCGAGTTTGCAGAACTCATAGCCTCTGATGCCTTACACAGAAGGGAATCCTGTGGAGCCCATTTCAGGATCGAATACCAGACACCTGACGGAGAGGCCCTCCGAAATGATGAAGAATTCTGTTATGTCGCTGCCTGGGAGTATAAGGGGAATGACAAATCTCCGGAACTCCATAAGGAACCCCTGATATTCGAGACAGTTAAACCAACAGTGAGGAGTTATAAATGAACTTAACTTTATTTATATGGAGACAAAAAGGGCCCGAGGATCAGGGCCGATTCGAGAGATATGATGCAAAGGATATAAGTCCATCAATCTCCTTCCTTGAGATGCTCGACATTGTAAATGAGGGCCTGATTAAATCAGGCAAAGAACCCTTCACCTTTGATAGCGACTGTCGTGAGGGGATATGTGGTATGTGCTCCCTCGTAATAAATGGTGTACCCCATGGACCAAAGGAAAAGACAACGGTCTGTCAACTCCATATGAGACACTTTAAGGAAGGCCAGGTCATCTACGTTGAACCCTGGCGAGCAAAGGCCTTTCCTCTGGTCAAGGACTTAATCGTTGATAGATCTGCCCTTGACCGCATCATCCAGGCAGGTGGCTATATCTCCGCCCATACAGGAGGTGTACCTGATGCCAATACAATCCTCATACCAAAGGAGGATGCAGAGACAGCAATGGATGCTGCAGAATGCATTGGTTGTGGCGCCTGTGTAGCTGCCTGTCCCAATGGCTCTGCCATGCTCTTTACAGCAGCAAAGGTGACACACCTATCAATGCTTCCACAGGGAAAGATAGAGGCAGTAAGAAGGGTATGCATGATGACCGAGGCGATGCAAAAGGAAGGATTTGGTAGTTGCAGTAATCATTATGAATGCGAGACAGCCTGCCCAAAGGGAATTAAGGTGGCTTTTATTGCAAGACTCAACAGGGAGTTCATTAAGGCAAAGATAAAGTATTATGCGTGATGCACGATACATGATTCATGATAACGATTTTTTTAATGAGAATTACCCGAAGCTGGCCATAGGGTTTCGTATGTTTCCCTCTCCTCCTGCGGGAAATGGCAGAGCAGTAGCTCGGAAGTTAGAGAACCGAAGTCTTCCGCGCTCTGCTCTATTTGTCTTCTGGCTATTACCTTTGACCCATTTCGCAGTAACGATCGATTATTACATCTTACCGTAACTGTGTATACCTTTCGCCTTCGAAGATGCCCAGTTCATATCCTTATTCTTGTGACAGTTCAAACAGGCAAAACCAAGGTCTACAAAGCCCATTGCAAATTCATTCATAACGGGCTTACCGTCCTTCATGACAGGCTTTCCCTCTTTGTCGAGTTTAGGTTCTTTATAAAACATCTCGGCCTTCGGGTCTGTGTTAATCTTGAATAGGTGCGTCATGATATCCCCTTCATATTTTCCCTTGCTGGTAGCAGACTTTGTGGCCTTTGGCATATGACAGTCAACGCATGTCACTCCAACTGCCTCCATTGCACTTCCCTTATAATCCTTAGCCTGCTTACCGTGACAGGTATTGCAATCTGTCTTTACGCTAAACTTAGCCTTTTTATGAGGATTGTGGCACGTTACACAATCAAGGGATTTGTGAGGGCTTGCAAACTGCTCATTATACTGCTCGTGATGCTGTATGAATCCCTTAGATGCAGGTATTTTCTCCTTGGCACCCCTGATATGGCACTTCCCACAAGCGGCAGAAGTTCTGTCAACCCTTATCTTCGTCTTATCCCCGCTCTTTACATGTTCACTTCCAGGACCATGACACTCCTCACACTGTATGCCTGGAAATGTCCATGTTCCCACTACTCCCTCAAGCCCATCCTGATGACCTTCTTTATTATAGTTGGTCATGTGGCAGGGACCACAATTATATTTTAGATTCTTTTCGCCAGCATTGTAATCTGACCATGTCCCCGTTTCTAAGTTGTACTGATTCTTTCCTGCTATGTCCTTATTCTGACCAGTCATGGTTATAATGTACCCCTTTTTGTCCATATACCTCGCCTTTTTATGAGCGCCACCGATTACATAGGATATGTCATCCCATGAGTATCCCTTTGGTAGGGGTAATTGCCATAATTTGGCAGTTTCTGCCTTCTGAATCTTGTATGGATGTCCTGAGACTCTAAAATCATTGTACTGGTCAGGGTGGCATTTGAAACATGACTCAGACCCGACATAGTCGACAGCGTAGGCAAAACCAAAGGCCCCGATTACAATTAAACATACTAAACACAAAACAAGCCTTCTCATCAAAGTTCCTCCTCCTTTCATTTTAATGGTATGGTCACTGATTCATTAAATCTTTGTACCACCTCCTCCTTTGTTGTTTAGTTAAATCATAGCACATCTGTCAAAAAAATAAATTTTAGAGGGAGCCTCAATAGGTAAAATTGTTTAACAAGAAACTAAATCCCCTGTAAGGGGGCAT
>JBKBUB010000057.1:0-8619 GCA_046290925.1 Thermodesulfovibrionales bacterium
TGTTTATCACCGAGTTAATTATTTTGCTCTCCATCTCCTACCGGTTGGATTACTGTTTTCATATTTCTCCCTCCTTTTTTCATAAAACTTTTGACATTACCCTGCTCTTAATCCCTATTATACAGTACAGCAACCTCACTAATAGTATCAGGCATCTCGATATTTTTAGTAATAGACAGATACAAGCCCAGATGACCTTCCTCTGTAAAGTCAAAAAAGAGTTTCTCCTGAGTTAGAACCGAGACTGTGTAGGCCAGGTCATCAAGTTTCTGCATAAGACCATCGTATGACCTTTCCTCGAGGTCATACAGTTCAAGAATATCAATAATGTCATCTATGTCTGCCGTATTGTAGCCCTCTAAGAGATAATTTCCTGTAATCGCCCCATTCTCCCTTGCCTTTTTGATCTGATGCCTCAGTCTTTCAAGACATAGCCCGTAAATCTTTGCCTCTAACATCCTTTCCTCCCACAATCGGTTATTTTATACAACATTATTGCAACTCCTATGCCAAAACTAAACACCCAAAATTAAAGACCTATCTGTAAAAAAATCTTTCTATTGATTTAAATTTTAACATGTTGTATAAATTTTATACAAATATTAGTCCCTTTCGTAGGGGCTGATAATCATTCGCCCTACTCTGTCCACCAATCCTTATCACAGTTCTAATGGCACTCCTCGTTGTGATTTTTTATTTGCACTAACACTCTATTGAAGTTTATCCTGCAAAGGTTTATAATTTTTTATGGAGATTTGCCCTGTTTGTGATCAACCCTTAGACAGATGTATATGTTGCCCTGAATGAGGACATGTCTGCCTCCTGGATCTTGGAGAGCCCTATTGCCCGGTATGCAGACCTGCTCCTCATGAGATAATTGAAGGGATAAAGATAGATCTATCGGAGGAGATAAAAAAAAGATTTGAAGAAGATAGCAACTGAATCTGCAACGGCAGGAACAAAACTCGCCCGTCCTATAGTAAATGACTCAGGTATAACCCTTTTTGGTGAAGGTACCATACTGGATGAGAGAGCTCTTGAAAGAATAAAGGGTCTGGGGATCGATTATATCTATGTGGAAGGTGCCCCATCGCCTCGAAGACCTTTAGAAGAAGAGTTAACAGAACTCGAAAAAAGATTCAGTAAGGTCATTGACATCCCTTACATAACCACTATAAAAACAGCGGTAAAGGAATATATATCCTCTCTCTATGAATCTTCGAAAGGCTCACAATGAACGCAAAGCAGATCAGAGATAAAATAGAACTGATAGACAGTATCCCTACCATACCTGTAGTGGTAAGAAAACTATTGAAGACAGTTGACTCGCCATCCATCTCCCTCGGTGAGATAGGTGACATAATCACGAAGGATCAGGCACTAACAGCAAAACTTTTAAAGATGGTCAATTCTCCTATATATGGTTTTCCTGGAAGGATATCCTCCGTATCCCAGACCCTCATACTCCTTGGTCTCAATGTAGTAAAGGGAATGCTCCTGAGTATCTCTGTCTTTGAGATGATGGAAAAGACGATGGTAGGATTGTGGGAACATTCTTTATGCACTGCCCTCGCGGCGAGAGCCATAGCGATTAAAAAAGACCTTAAGGACCCCGAGGAGATAATGGTCTCGGCGCTTCTTCATGATATAGGTAAGGTAGCGCTCAGGATAAAATTCCCTGAGGAGTATGAAAGGGCCCTTTCCATCTCAGAAAAGGAAGAAAAATTGATACGGGAATCAGAAGAATCTGTTTTCTCGATTAGCCATGCCGAGGCAGGTGGATGGCTCACTGAGAAATGGTTTTTTCCAAAAAGCCTAATAGAGCCAATAGCATACCACCACAGACCTATCCTCTCAAAACAGGTGCCACAACGCACAGCTATAGTCCATGTGGCAGACATACTCGTTCGTGCCAGGGGAGTTGGTTTTGGTGGTGACAACCTTGTTCCACCTGTCAATACAAAGGTCTGGGAGGACCTGTCACTCTCAAAGGGCGATATAAAGGAGATTATGGTAGTAATTGATGACACAGCCTCTGACGCAGAGGGTATACTTCTGTGATGGAGAATATCCTTATAATAGGGAAAAAATCTGAAAAGACAGAGACATTAAAAACAGCCTTAACCGATCGATACAAATTAACAATAATCGAGGATATATCGAGACTTTTTGATCTATGCTTAACCTCGGTTCCTGATCTCATCATAATAGTGGATGGAGATATAAATGACAGGGTCATCTCTTCAGTATCACTAAACCTGAAGGCTGACCCACTTTTTAACCATCTGCCGGTGCTGGTTCTTCTTGATGAGATAAGATTAGAGGGTAATCCAGGGACTGACCTCTTCTTTGACGATTACATAACAATCCCTTTTAATAGGGACGACTTGCTATTGAGGTGCTATCTCTGCATAAAAAGGGCAAAGAAAGTTCTTGAGATAAATCCTCTAACAAAGTTGCCTGGAAACATAACAATAATCAAAGAGATACAGAAAAGGATAGACGATAACATACCCTTTGCACTTGCTTATGTTGATATAGACTTCTTTAAACCCTTTAATGATAAATACGGGTTTTCGAGGGGTGATGAGGTTATAAGGCTTCTCGGAAGGTTATTAACCAATGTGGTTAATATGCGGTCTAAAGATTATGGCTTTGTAGGGCATGTGGGAGGAGACGATTTTGTTTTTATCATACCACCAGAGGAGATCGAGCCTGTATGTGAAGAGTTAATTAGCTACTTCGATTCAATGATACCAGGTTTTTATGATCCTCCTGAAAAAGATAAGGGTTTCATTGAAGCCACTGACAGGGAAGGCAATAAAAAGACATTTCCTTTCCTTAGCCTCTCCATAGGTGTTGCCCATAACAGATACAGAAGATTTAGCCATTATGGCCAGGCCAGTGAGATAGCCACAGAACTAAAGGTATATGCAAAGAAGTTCAAGGGGAGTTGCTACAAGATAGACAGAAGAAGGGAATAATTCTCGATCGTGAGCCTTGAGATAGAGGGATGAATAATTATTTGCTCCTACATTGTTTTTTTCCCAAACGTTAAACGAAATTATGACTACTTGTCAAGGAACGATTTCGAGTGGTAATATTGAACCTAAGGAGGTGATTGAATGGCAGGAGTAAAACAGGAGGTAATCCAGATGATTCAATCTCTACCAGAAGAGGTTACCGTCGATGATATTATAGCTGAATTATATTTTAAGCTACAGGTTGACGCTAGTCTAAGAGACCTGGATGAAGGTAAGGGTACTCCTCATGAGGAAGTTGAAAAACGGTTATCCAGATGGCTTTAAGAATCAGATGGTCTCCACGTGCTATTTCTAACCTTGAGGAAACATGCGATTACATCGCGAGAGATTCAGAATATTATGCCCGCCTCTTTGCCTCACTTTCCAAAGACAGGACGCGTTGTTCCAGAATACAATGACGAAAACATAAGGGAAAAGATTTATCAAAATTACAGGATAGTTTACAGACTGAAAGACGGAGTTGTAGAGATTGTTGCTATTTGTCATGGGTCAAAACTATTAGAAGATATTTATTAGTGGTCATAACTTCGCATAACATTGCGGAATCCGTGATGAGTGACTCTTAACCCATTACCCATAACCTAAAGGTTCAATATAGTTCAACGCTGGTCTGCTGCTCTAAGTTGGTAATATGTTATAATTTGGTATGGCATTAAAGAGATATTCTTATTTTTATCCTGCTCTTCTTATTCTCATCTTGATCTTTTTAGAAACCTCCTATGCCGTGGAAAAAAAAGAACCGCCAAAAGGGAATGAGGTTATAGTCATAACAGTAAATGGCGTTATAAATCCTGTAACGGCCGAATACATAACAAAAAGTATAAAGAAGGCAGCCAAAAAGAATGCAGAGGCACTAATCATTGAGCTTGACACCCCGGGAGGACTCGACACATCGATGAGAAATATCGTGAAGGAGATCATAGGTAGCGATGTCCCTGTAATTGTCTTCGTTGCACCAAGTGGTGCAAGGGCTGCCTCAGCAGGTGTTTTTATAACCCTATCTGCTCACATAGCTGCTATGGCACCTGGTACAAACATCGGTGCTGCCCATCCTGTGGCTTTGGGAGAGAAGATGGATAAAACGATGGCAGAGAAGGTCACGAATGATGCGGCCGCATATATTAAGTCAATAGCAGAGAAAAGAGGTAGGAATGTCAGGTGGGCAGAGGACGCAGTGAGGAAAAGCATATCAGCAACAGAGACAGAGGCATTGAAGGAGCATATTATAGATCTCATCTCAAAGGATATAAACGACCTACTGAATTCTATCGATGGAAGAAAGGTTCAGACCACCCTTGGAGAAAAGGTCCTAAAGACAAGAAATGCCTCTGTAAATCGTGAAGAGATGAACCTTAGATTAAGGATACTCGCCCTCATAAGTGATCCAAACGTTGCCTACATACTCATGCTTTTAGGTTTTTATGGATTATTCTTCGAGCTGACAAATCCTGGCGCTATCTTCCCCGGCGTTATAGGAGGAATCTGTCTCATACTTGCCTTTTATGCCTTCCAGACCCTCCCTGTCAATTATGCTGGCCTTCTACTCATTATATTGGCAATAATACTTTTTATCTTAGAGGTAAAGATAGTCTCCCATGGAGTGTTAACGATAGGCGGGATTATCTCAATGGTGATAGGTTCCCTCATGCTCTTCGAATCCCCCGGGCCTTTTATAAAGCTATCTATATATCTGATCTTGCCTGCAGCAATAGCAACAGCCCTTTTCTTTACATTAACTATCGGTCTTGCACTTAAGGCCCACCGGAGAAGGCCTGTCACAGGCACAGAGGGACTCGTTGGAGCAGAAGGGATTGCCAGGACCGAGATAACAGGAGAAGGAGGGATAGTCTATGTCCATGGCGAGATATGGCAGGCAATTTCTGATGAGAGAATCGAAGAGGGTGATAAAATAGTTGTCGAGGAAGTTAGGGGATTAAAGATAAAGGTAAAAAAGGTTTGAAAACAAAAAGGAGGATAGTATGCCAGGTTTATTTGCACCATCGGTAATGAGTCTCTTATTTGTCATTTTCCTTGTTCTGTATTTTCTCTCGAGTGCGATTAAGATACTTAAGGAATATGAGAGAGGCGTGGTCTTCAGACTCGGAAGGGTAATACCTGTTAAGGGACCCGGGCTCGTAATAATATGGCCAATAATTGATAAGCTCGTGAGGGTTAGCCTGAGGACAGTAACCTTTGACGTCCCTGCACAGGATATAATCACGAGGGACAACATAACCGTTAAGGTTAATGCAGTTGTGTATTTCAGGGTTATAGATCCGATTAAGGCAATAACAGAGGTTGAGGATTACTTCTTTGCAACATCACAGATTGCTCAGACAACCCTAAGGTCCATCCTGGGGCAGAGCCAACTCGATGATCTCCTGACAAAAAGGGATGAACTTAATGCAGAACTGCAAAAGGTTATAGACTTTCAGACAGAGCCATGGGGTATTAAGGTGACAACAGTAGAGGTAAAAAATGTTGATCTCCCTACAGAGATGTTAAGGGCCATAGCGAGACAGGCCGAGGCAGAGAGAGAAAGAAGAGCCAAAGTGATCCATGCTGAAGGTGAATTCCAGGCTGCCCAGAAGCTTGCAGAGGCAGCAAATATTATTGCATCTCAGCCTATGGCTCTACAACTCCGATACCTTCAGACCCTTGTTGAGGTGGCCGCAGAAAAGAATTCTACCACTATATTCCCTGTACCGATAGATCTTATTAAGCCCTTTTTAGAAAAACTGCAAAGGAAGGAATAAAATAGGCATAAGATAGTAGGGGGCGAATAATCATTCGCCCTTACATGGCCATAGAAAGGATAAAAAGAGATTTTTAGAAACAGGATCTGGCTCAGACTCTTATTGCTGCTTCTCATAGTTGCAGGTATTACAACTGTCTTTTATAAGACAGGTCTGATTCATTTCTTCCTCGATAAAGAGAAGATGTTGAGGCTCCTCGACTCCCTCGGACCTCTCTCATTTATAGGTTTTATCCTTATTCAATCAGCACAGGTTGTGGCTGCACCAATACCAGGCGAGGTGACAGGCCTTCTCGGTGGCTTTCTCTATGGTCCCCTTCTTGGTGTCTTGCTGTCAACCATCGGACTAACTATAGGTTCATACATAGCCTTTGCCTTAGCCAGAGCGTTTGGAAGACCTTTTGTAGAGAGGTTTGTGGATAAAAATACAATGAAGAGGTTTGACTATCTCCTTCACCACAAGGGTGCCTTTTTAGTTTTTCTCCTCTTTCTTATTCCTGGCTTCCCAAAGGATTATCTCTGTTATATCTTAGGCCTTGGTCATTTAACCACCGCAGAATTTCTCGTGATAGGTGGTACTGGGAGGCTCTTTGGAACGATACTCTTGACACTTGGCGGTGATTACATAAGACATCATCAATATGGAAGATTCTCAATCCTCGTTGGAATAGCCATCATCGTGGTCTTCATCACCATGGCTTACAGGGATAAACTTGACAGATTCTTCAGAAAATGGCATATTTTAAGCTATAAAAAGAAAAAGGCCAGGAGACGGTTAACTCAACGATCTCAGGATACAGAAGGAAAAGGGGGTGGAAGTAAGATATCGAGGTTATAGACTACAGGCTATGATAGGCCTTAAGTTTTAGTCTGTAGACTTGAATCAGAACAAATCTATTTTTAAGGAGGTCCTATGGAAAATTTATCTCCTGACATGAGGCATTATGAGAGAAAACCCTGTAGAAAACCAATTCACTTTTCCTTTGGTCCTGAATCCTCGAATTTAGCAAAAGATATTGTTGGAAACATCATTGATATTAGCAACTCAGGTATTGGAATAGAGACCGATTATCCCCTTGCCCCTGGACATACCTTATGGCTCAATGATGGTACCCTTAAAACAGGCACTGTAAGGTGGATTACGAGGTCTAATAACCGATACAGGGCAGGTATTGAACTTAAGGAAGATAACACACTTGTTGCAGAGAAGATCGAGAGATACAGAAGTCGCCTCGATGACGAAACGGACAAATTCATTATGCGACTTGAGCGTATCGAAAAAAGTTGTCAGTCTCCTGTAAGGGATAAGACAATCCTGAGCGATGTAAAAAATGTCATGGATGATATGATGTCCTTCTGTGAAGAGTTTGAGAAAAAGGCAGGTTACAACAAGGATGAATTAAAGAAGATCATAACCCGATTTCATAGAGATACAAGCCCAATCCTTTATAAAAGCTATTGTATCAAACGAGCAAGGATATGGCCCCAAGGTTATCAAGGAGATTATAAAACCCTCGAAACCATCTATAGGAATGCCCCTTGCTCAGATGGTCTCGGATATTATCTCGATCTCTGGGCCCTCGACCTGCCTCTCGGACATGCTGTGAGAAACAGGATAAAGATGCTTGAGGAAATATTGAGGGAGGAGATAAAAAAAAGGTTTGAGCCCAAGGTTCTGAATATTGCTTGTGGCTCATGCAGAGAATTAATAGGGATCGCCAATGAGATAAAGGACAATGAAGCAAGGATTATATGCACAGACACCGATGATGATGCCCTCAACTTTGCGGAGACGAGGTTAAGGAGCATAGGCATTGATGATTATGTAGAGTTTAAGAAATATAATGCCCTGAGGATGTTTGATGATGAACTGAATTTAGCAGAATTTGGGAAACAAGACATTATCTATAGCGTTGGCCTCTTTGATTATCTTCCCGATGAATTCCTTATAAAGCTCCTTTCAGCCCTTTACAATCTCCTCGATGTAACCGGAACACTCATTGCTGCCTTTAAGGATGCAGACCGTTACAGATCACAGGAATATCACTGGATTCTGAACTGGGATGGCTTTCTCCAGAGAAGTGAGAGGGACTTCAGGAATATACTTTATCTTGCAGGGATACCTGATAAGGCTATAAAGGAAGAAAGAGAAGAAACAGGGCTGATAATATTTTACAGCATATCTAAATAAAGGATTGGAAGGCACTATAAAAGAGAACGATCTTTCCCTTTCAGGGAAAGTAGCGGTCGTTACAGGAGCCACAAGGGGCATAGGAAAGTCAATCCTCCTTTCCCTTTGCAGAGAAGGTGTCTCCTGTGCCTTTACATATGCCACAAGGCGCGAACTGGCGGAAACCCTCGTTAAGGATATAGAATCAATGGGCGGTAAAGCTATTGCAGAAGGGGTAGATGTTCGTGACTATGAAGGGGTGAAACAATTCGTTGACTCTATAAAGGATACCTTTGGGAAGCTCGACATACTGATAAACAATGCTGGAATAACGAGGGATAAGTCTCTTTTCATGATGAGCAGGGAGGACTGGAGGGATGTGATAGAGACTGACCTAACCGGTGTCTTCAATGTAACGCGTTCCTGCATAACAACCTTCCTAAAGCAAAGGAGCGGCATCATCGTTAACATCTCTTCTTCGAGTGGGATCCATCCATTACCAGGCCAGACCAACTATGCCTCTGCAAAGGCAGGCGTCATTGGCTTCACAAAGGCCCTTGCAAAGGAGGTTGCTCCTTATAATATCAGGGTGAATGCTGTTGCACCTGGTTTTGTGGAGACAGACATGACCAGAAACCTCAGTGAAAAAT
>JBKBUB010000058.1:0-5000 GCA_046290925.1 Thermodesulfovibrionales bacterium
TCACCGGTCTAATACCATCGGAAAGGATACAGTATTCACTCTTTGACGACCTTACAAGGATTGAGAAGATGGAAAAGGTATATAATGTTGTTAATAGGATTTCAGAGAGGTTTGGAAAACATACAATAATCATGGCATCCTCACTACCTACCAAGAAGGAGGCACAGCACAGAGGAGAGCGAGGAGATCTGCCCTTAAGGCGATCAGACCTCTTCAAGGGAGAGAATAAAAGACAGAGGATTGGAGTACCTCTGCTAAGAATAAACCCACCAGTTGCATAAATTTGGAGGCTGGCATGCCTCAAATAAATGGGTGAATGGGCTTAAGGCGATAGTGCGATAGTGCGACAGACTTAACGTGCGACAGAGCGACCGAGCGACAGTATTTATGGAAATTTAAACATTCCTTATAAACTGTCGCACTGTAGCACTAAGTCGCACAGTCGCTCGGTCGCACTAAAATATCAGGCTAATTTTTGCAACGTTTGGGTAAAGGTTTAAAAAACTTCCCCCAGAGATTATCTCTTCTTCTGCCAAAATTTTAACATTTTTAGGTTTTTAAGGCCTGCCAATGATGAACCCTGCGCCCAGTCAATTGCTGTAATAATCTATTAAAGCCATCACACCTATCCTCATGACTTATTTCGGGAGACGGCTCTCAGGATAATGTCTTAACAGCCTTAGCGATGAATCCCAGGATCTTCAGGTCTATAAGATTGCCTCTGTCCTCAAGCTCTTTAAGCCTATCTTCTACTGAATTTAAAGGAACCTTGATTACCTCTATCTCCTCAGTCTCATCCCGTTCACTGACACCAACAAACTCAAGTCCCTTAGCAAGATAAACTGTTAAGACCTCAACAGAAGAACCGCTCGAAAGCGGGCCCCTTCCGAGGAATGTAATCTCTTTTGCCTGATAACCTGTCTCTTCAAGGAGTTCCCTCTTTGCAACAACATCAAGGTCCTCATCCCTGTCATTTAATCCAGCAGGGAACTCAATCACATACCCATTTACAGGTGGTCTGAACTGCCTTATCAGTAATACACAGCCATCATTAGTAATTGGAACTACAGCCACTATTCCCTTGCAATTGACCCTCTCAACCGCCTCCCAGTCCCTCAGTTTACCTGAGGAATCCTTGTATCTGAGACTTACGGCTCTCAGGAATTTACCTTCCCATAAGGTCTCCCTATTTAGAACCTCATATGCTCCCATTATCTTTTAAACACCCTGTGGCAATTTACACATCCTTCCAAAAGCTTATTTGTCAAAATAAGCATCTTTCTCTGATTATTCTTTCGTGCTGCCTTTAACAATAAATCCAGTTCTGCATGAAACTTCATATCGAGCTTTAAAAATTCCTTTATCCTATGTTGATTCCTTGGAAGCCTTACTATCCCTGATTTAATTGCTTGGTGCGTCTTTTCCCTCAATCCGTGTAGGGTTTCGATAGATCTAATGACCCTTTCACCTTCAGCAGTCGCAACAGCAGAGACAATCTCCCTGATTGAGGTATCAAGAGAGCGCATCTCTTCGATGAGGGGATTGGATGTATGCCTATCTTCTGCTGATACAGATACCGTCATGAGTATTAAAGACATAAAGATACAATTTCTGAGTATCCTCATTGTCCTCCTCCTTTTTGACTGAAATTTTATCAAATCGTTTTGATTTTTGCCATGCCTTATGATTTACATCATGGTAGGCGGGCTGTTCTTTCATAAACACTATATTTAGACGGGCGTTGCCCGGAGATGAAACAAGGGAGGTGTCTATGAGTAATAGGGGAGTCAGGAATCTCTTTATCTTCGGCAGCCTCTTCTTCTTTGTCCTCTTTGTCATTCTGACCATTGACACAATGGGTAAACTCGACAAGAGGGCACCTGCCATTACAGAAGAGGTGAATGCAGGGAAGATGGTATGGCACAAATATGACTGTATAGGCTGCCATACTATATTAGGTAACGGTTCTTACTTTGCACCGGACATGACAAAGATAACGGAGAGCAAACCAAAGGAATATCTCAAGCAGTTTCTAATGGATCCAAAGGCAGTAAATCCAAAGGCCATGATGCCAAAGTTCGGGATCACTGCTGAGGAGGCAGACCATCTCATCGCCTTTTTAGACTGGATCTCAAAGGTCGACACAAATGGATGGCCACCAAAGCCTATACTTGCTGCCGCTATTGGTGTGGGTGGAAAGGAACTAACAGCAGGCCAGAGGCTTTATCAATCCTTAGGTTGCTCAGGCTGCCACATGATTAATGGCATTGGTGGAACAACAGGTCCAGACCTGACAACAGTCGGAACGAGAAGGGACAGGGATTGGATACTCGGTCACTTTAAGGACCCAAAGGCCTTTGTGCCAAATTCAGCGATGCCGAGTTTTGGTCATCTCAGTGAACAGGACTTGAAGGACCTAACAGACTACATGGTTGAATTGAAAGGTAAATCTAAGGGAGGTGTATAAGTTATGAGTATAAAGCATGAGAGTCAAAAGATAGCACAGGACTTCTATACCTTTGCTGTGCTTCTATTCTTTGTTCAGGTCGCTGTGGGTATCATTGCGGCACTTCAGTTCATATGGCCCCAGTTTTTTATCCTAAACTTCAATATAATAAGAAGCCTGCACATTAATGCCTTAGTTGTATGGCTTCTGGTAGGATTGATGGGCGCGACATACTATGTTGTGCCTGAGGAGTCTGAAACAGAATTATGGAGCATACCCCTTGCAAAATTCCAGTTCTGGGCAACTGTTGCCACTGTTACGGCTGTTGTTTTAGGTTACATATGGATGGGTATTAATCCGCAGGCAAACTCAACGAGCCTCTTCGGAACGGGCATTTTAAATGAGGGAAGAGAATACATAGAGGCACCAAGATGGGCGGATATACTGATAGCCCTATCGGTCATCCTCTTCCTCATTAACAACTTTATGACGGTCCTTAAGACAAAGAAATGGACGGGGATACAGGGTACACTCCTCGCTGGTCTTACCTTTCTTGCCCTTATGTACCTACCTGGAATGTTTTACACAAAGAGTATGGTTAAGGATCAGTTCTGGTGGTGGTGGGTTGTACATCTCTGGGTTGAGGGTGCCTGGGAGGTCATAGCAGGTGCACTCCTTGCCTTTATGCTTATGAAGACCGTTGGGGCAAAGAGAGAGGTTGTGGAGAGATGGATGTATGTCGAGGTTGCCCTCGTCCTGTTTACAGGTATCCTCGGTACAGGTCATCATTATTACTGGATAGGAACGCCAGCTTACTGGCTGTGGGTTGGCGGTATCTTTAGTTCCCTCGAACCAATTCCTCTGCTTGTGATGGTCTGGGATGCCTTCAGGACAACGCGTGAACACAGGGTCGTAACAAACAGGGTTGGTCTTTTTTATGCTGTGGCACATGCCATATTCAATTTCGTAGGTGCGGGATTATGGGGTGTAATCCATACCCTTCCACAGGTGAATAAGTGGACACACGGCACGCAGATAACAACAGCCCATGGTCATCTCGCCTTCTATGGAGCCTATGTCCTTCTTGTAATATCTATGATTTACATTACTCTACCAGCGATACGAGGGGTTAAGGAATTCCCTTCATCGAGGGCATATCAATCCTTCTGGTGGATGACGATCTCTATGATCTTTATAGTCTTGACTATAACAGGTGCAGGAATGGTCCAAACCTATATGGAGAGGCTCATGGGGCTTGATTATGTTGCTGTAAAAGCGACATACAACATGTGGTTCTGGATCTTCAGGGCTATCTTTGGTGTAGGGTTTATCATAGGCGTCGGAATCTTTGTCATTGATTTCTTCAAGCTCGGCAAGGAACCTATGCCTGCTATCAGTGCAGCACCTGAAAAGGCTTAGTCTAAAGAAGGGGGACATCCCCCTTCTTTTTTATTTTTGTGTAATAAGCCTTTAAGAAAACCTGTTTAAAGGCTATTCTCTCCCTGCACAGAAAAGAGGGCACAGATACAAGATTCAGGGTTCTCTTTTATTATCTTGTATCTTGCATCCTATATCGTGTATCATGAACCGTGTATCATGCAAATTTTTGGAGAATATCTTCATTATTAGGTTAAAACTATGAGATTATTCATTTTTATAGGGATATTGACCATCCTTCTAATGTCTGCATTTCCATCATCTGCAACCACTGAGTATTCAAGGCAGACAGGCCTCAATTGCAATGAATGCCACGTAGAGGCAATTGGTGGCGGCCCTCTTACAGAAAAGGGACAGCAGTTTCTTTCCGACATGAAAGTAAAGGGTTTATACAGACCCCTAACAGGAATACAAAGGATAGTAAGATTTATAATCGGCTATATACATCTTCTAACAGCTATAGCCTGGTTTGGTACGATCCTTTATGTTCACATCCTTCTTAAGCCTGCCTATGCTGCCCGAGGTTTGCCAAAGGGTGAGTTACTTCTCGGATGGTTATCCATAATCGTGCTTGCAATAACAGGCACACTCCTGACAATAGCAAGGATACCGACTATTAAGGCCTTCTATACAACTCGCTTTGGCATCCTTCTGAGTATAAAGATTTTCCTTTTCCTTATAATGGTCTCGTCAGCCCTAATAGTCACATTCTATATAGGTCCTAAACTAAAGAGGAAATGGAAGGTTAAATGGGAAGACGAGATATCAAAGGGCAAACAGGATTTAACCATAGAAGAGTTGCACAGTTTTGATGGCAAAGAGGGAAGGCCTGCCTACATTGCTTATAAAGGCAAGATTTATGATGTATCAAAAAGCAAGCTCTGGAAAGAGGGGTCACACCTAAAAAAGCACCTTGCAGGACATGATTTAACAGAGGCAATTAAGACAGCGCCCCATGGAGAAGATAAATTACTTTTAATGCCTATTGTAGGAAAACTCATAGAGCCAGGAGAAAAGGTAACCCGACCCTTTCCTGAAAGGCTCTTTTATGCCTTCGCATATATGAATTTGGTATTGGTCTTTCTGATAACCTTAATAATAGCTCTCTGGAGATGGT
>JBKBUB010000059.1:0-8434 GCA_046290925.1 Thermodesulfovibrionales bacterium
ACAGGTGTGGTCTTGATTAAGCAATCACATTTAATATCAAATCGCATTATAAAAGTTTTTGAGGCATGCCAGCCTCCAAATTTATGCAACTGATGGGTATAAAAAAACGACCTGCTGTAATCATAAGCTCAAATGCATATAATAGTATTTCACAGGATGTGATTATAATGGCTGTTACAAGTAACATTGATAAGAATGTTGGCATAGGAGAATGTTTTATAACAGATTGGCAAAGCGCAGGATTGCTAAAACCATCTGCTGTTAAACCGGCTGTATCAACAATCGAGAAATCTCTTGTTATTAGAAAATTGGGAACCCTTTCCTATAACGACCGTCTTGCTATGGAAAATGTCTTAAGAGAACTTTTGGGTTTAAATGGAATGGGTTAGATTTTAGATATTGTTAATATGAATCTAATTGAGAATTTAGGAAGGATAATCATAAGGTTCACAGAGGAGATGGGGAGTATCCTCCTTCTTCTCTGTTCGACCTTAAGGCATCTAATATTGCCTCCCTTAGATCTTAGAAACATACTGAGGCAGATGCTCGAGATGGGTATAAGATCGCTGCCTGTTGTATTGATAACAGCCATATTCACAGGGATGGTACTGGCATTGCAGACCTATACAGGATTTAAGAGATTTGGCGCTGAGGCGCTTGTTGGCTCTGTCGTTGCCCTTTCAATGACGAGGGAACTCGGCCCTGTGCTGACCGCCTTAATCGTTGCTGGCAGGGCTGGTGCTGCCATGGCCGCTGAATTAGGAACGATGCGCGTCACTGAGCAGATAGACGCCCTCGAGACCCTCGCCACAAATCCGATTAAATACCTGATAGTGCCCCGTTTTATATCAGGGACCTTTATGTTACCCTCTCTTGTTGTTATATCTGATATTATTGGGATAATAGGAGGTTATCTTATAACAGTGGGGCTTTTTGGAGCGAGTTCGACGGTTTACTGGAAGAGGACATGGAATTACCTCGAGATGAATGATATTTACAGTGGTCTTATTAAGGCTGCCTTTTTTGGAGCCTCAATTGCATTGATAAGTTGCCACAGGGGTTTTTATACATCCGGTGGTGCTGAAGGTGTTGGTAAGGCCACAACAGGTGCTGTGGTCCTCTCATCAATGACTATCCTTGTCTCTGATTATTTCTTATCTGCCTGGCTCTTCAAATGATTGAGGTTATTGATCTCCATAAGTCCTTTGGTAGTAACCATGTCCTCAGAGGGGTGAACCTGAGGATAGAGAAGGGTGAGAGCGTTGTGGTTATAGGTGGCAGTGGCTCTGGAAAAAGCGTTCTTATAAAGAATATAATAGGATTGCTCAGGCCTGACTCAGGCAAGGTCATTATAGACGGCGTTGATATAACGGTTCTGAAGGAGAAGGAACTGTATGAGGTCAGAAGGAAATTCGGTATGCTCTTTCAATATGCAGCACTCTTTGATTCAATGAAGGTCTGGGAGAATGTCGCCTTTGGGCTGATAAGGCAGAAGGGGATGAAGGAAAAAGAGGCCAGGGATATAGCAATAGAAAAATTGAGGATGGTTGGTCTTGTAGGTGTTGAGGACCTTATGCCCTCTGAACTCTCAGGTGGTATGAAGAAGAGGGTAGGTCTTGCGAGGGCTATTGCCCATGAGCCTGAGATACTCCTTTATGATGAACCAACTACAGGTCTTGACCCCATAATGGCTGATGCCATTAATGACCTTATAATAGAGATGAGGAATAGGCTCAAGGTCACATCAATAGCAATAACCCATGACATGAACAGTGCCTATAAGATTGCTGACAGGATCGCTATGTTATATAATGGGGTTATAATAGAGACAGGGACGCCTGAGGAGATTAAGAATACGAAAAACCCTATAGTCAGGCAGTTTATAACTGGAAGTGCCATAGGGCCAATTAAGATAGAAGGAGTAACAGACCATGCTTGAGGAGTTATAACATGAAGAGATTCTCTTTGGAGCTTAAGGTAGGTATATTTGCCTTAATAGTTCTGGCGATACTTTCCTTTATGACCTTCAGGATTGGAGGTTTCGAGTGGGTCAAGAAGAGGGCAGGTTATATAATCTATGTTGATTTCAAGAATATAGCTGGCCTCGATGCAAAGACAAAGGTAAAGATAGCCGGTGTTGACGCAGGTGTTATTGAGAGCATAACACTTAAGGACGGTAAGGCGAGGCTGATACTCAGGATGTATCCTGAAGTAAAACTCTATTCAGATGCCAGTGCTGCTATCAAGGCAACAGGGCTGCTGGGCGATAAATTCCTCGCAATAGAGATCGGTTCAAAAGAACCCATCCTCAAGGAAGGTGACACTATTAAAAATGTCAGGGAGGTTGTTGATATCGATGACATGGCAAGGAATCTCTCAGAGGTATCGGCAAATATAAACAAGCTTGCCATATCCTTGAATGAATCACTCGGTAGCGAGGAGGCAAAGAGATCTCTTAAAGAGTCGATCATTAACCTCGAAAAGATAACTTCAGGGATAGACAGGGCTATAAGCAGTAATGACAGAAAGATGAGGGATGTCCTGGATAACATAAAGGAACTGACAGCCTCTATTAATGGTCTCGTTCAGGATAACAGGGATTCATTGAAAACAGCAATGAATAACTTCAAAGATTTCTCAGGGAGCCTGAAGGAAGACGGCCCAACCCTGATCTCAAACCTCAATAAGGCGACAAAGGAATTGAAGGCAATGGTTGAGGAGAACAGGTCTTCGATTAAAGAGACCGTTGATTCTATGAAGGATATATCAGGTTCTGTGAAGAACATAACCGCAAAGATTGACAGTGGTGAGGGCACCCTCGGTAAGCTCGTTAAGGATGAGAAACTTTATCATACACTTAATAAGGCTGCTGAGGGTGTTAACAGGACCATATCCTCAATTGAAAGGTTCAGGACCTTTATAACCTTCCAGGGTGAATACCTCTCAAAGCCAAAGGATGGTAAAGGCTATTTCTATGTAACCCTCCAGCCGAGACCTGAGAAGTATTATATCCTTGGTGTTGTTAGTGACCCTATAGGGAAGGTGAAGACAACAGAGACCTCAACCTCGGTGAACGGAGTTACCACGGTGGAGAAGAAGGAGGAGGTCGAAAAGAAGATAGAATTCACTGCCCAGATAGCAAGAAGGCTTGTTGAGTCTAATACATTCAAGGATACGGTCCTGAGGGCAGGCATAACAGAGAATACCTTCGGGGTTGGTATAGACCAGTTCTTCATGAAGGACAGGTTGAAGGTATCTCTCGATGCCTGGGACTTTGGAAGGGATGAGGCAAATGCAAAGAATCCCCATGTAAAGATTGGGGCAGACTATTTTCTCTTCAAGCACCTTTTCATATCAGGAGGGGTAGATAATATCTTTAATAAGAGATACCGCGGTGCCTATCTCGGCGGTGGAGTAAGGTTCGAGGACGAAGACTTCAAATACATCTTTGGTACTGTTCCTAAGATACCAGGACAATAGAAAGGAGGTGAGGGGATGAGGATTCCGATGATGAGGTATGTGGCCCTTTATCTCGTCTTTGCAATGTTTATAATTGGCATAACGCCCCCTGTTGAGGCAGGCCTGGTACCTTCACAGATAATTCAGACTGCACAGATCGATAGAAGTGCTGAAATCGAGAAGATCCAGCGCGTTCTCGAGATGAAGGTTGTTAAGGAGAGGCTTGAGAAGTTCGGTTATACGGCCGATGAGATCAGGCAGAGACTCGAAAACCTCTCGGACCATCAGATACATCAGCTTGCACAGCAGATTGATGAACTCAGGGTTGGTGGTGACGGTCTTGGCGTTGTTGTGGCACTGCTCGTCATAGTAATACTCGTTATCGTTATATTGCAGCTTACAGGCCATAAGGTTATTGTCACGAAATAGAGGCTTAAGGAGTGTATCTGGCTTTTGGTGAGGACGGGCAAAGGGCTGAAGGTCTCCAGCCTTTTGCCTACCTTAAACTGCTCACATTATTCCTCTTTTCCCTTATAGTTATAGCTTGCTCTTCCCATGTTATTATTCAATATGGGCCTGAGGTTATAATTAATAAAGTACCCTTTTATCCTCAGGAGGATTATCAATGCGGACCATCTTCCCTGGCAGGTGTCATGAATTATTACGGAATTAATATCTCTCCCGATGATATAGCCTCTGAGATTTACAGTAAATCTGCAAGGGGAACCCTCGATCTGGAGATGCTCTTTTATGTAGAAAGGAAGGGTCTCAAGGCGGAAAAATACAGGGGGAGCCTTAATGACCTCAGAGAAAGGATCAGGGCAGGTTATCCCTTAATCGTTCTTGTAGATTATGGATATGGACCCATTCAGGTAAACCATTTTATGGTAATTATTGGATACAATGAATCAGGGGTTTTTGCAAATTCGGGTAGAGAGGAAAGGAAGTTTATACCATTTAAAGAATTTCTCAAGGTCTGGGACAGAACAGGAAATTGGACATTGCTTGTAAGAGGATTCGATGAATAGAATTTTATTTATTTTTATCTTTTGCTTTTCCTTTATCCTTTCCTGCTCTATGCCTCGTTTCATAATCCTCGATGACCCCCTTTCTCCAGAGGAGCATATAAATCTCGGCGTTGCTTATGAGAGAAAGGGAGAGTTCAAGGCTGCAATAAAAGAATATGAGGCTGCGGCAAAGAAGAATCCCCTTGCTTATCTATATCTCGGAAATGTCTATTTTGATATAAAGGATTATGAAAGGGCTGAAGCATATTATAAGAGGGCTATTGAGGAGAATCCCCAGAACTCAGATGCCTATAACAACCTTGCCTGGCTTTATTACACTACAGGGAAAAACCTTGAGGAGGCTGAAAGGCTTGCTCTCAAGGCGATCGAACTCAATCCATCCAAATCATCCATATACGAGGATACCTTACAGAAGATAAGAGAACAAAGACAGACACAGTAATTTTTGCCATTCTGTGTTATTATATTATTTATTTATCTGGAGGTTTTATGATCATTAAAGGTAAGGTATGGAGATTTGGTGATGATATTGATACCGATGCCATTATACCGGCAAGGTATCTCAATACCTCTGACCCTGTTGAACTGGCCCGTCATGTAATGGAGGATGCTGATAAGGATTTTCCTTCAAAGGTTCAAAGAGGGGATATTATAGTGGCAGGTAAGAACTTTGGCTGTGGCTCATCAAGGGAACATGCACCCATAGCGATTAAGGCTGCTGGCATTCAGGCTGTTATAGCAAAGACCTTTGCGAGGATCTTCTACAGGAATTCTTTTAATATTGGTCTACCAATCTTTGAATCACCCGAGGCATCAGAGAGGATAGGGGAGGGTGATTATGTAGAGGTCGATGCAGACAAAGGTATAATAAGGAATATCACTAAATCCGAGGAATATAAGGCTCGGCCTATACCACCCTTCATGCAAGAACTGATTGAGTCAGGAGGGCTGATTGAATGGACCAAGAAGAAACTTCAGAGGGAGGGTAGGATATAATGAAGGGATATAAGATTGCGGTCATCCCAGGTGATGGGACAGGGCCAGAGGTGATAAGAGAAGGCGTTAAGGTCCTCGAAGCGGTATCGGGCAGGTTTGGCTTTAAATTAGATTTCAATTATTATGACTTTGGAGGGGAGAGGTATCTGAGGACTGGAGAGACCCTCCCTGATGGTGCCATAGATGAACTCAGGGGATACGAGGCAATATACCTCGGTGCCATAGGCCATCCAGATGTGAAGCCAGGTATCCTTGAAAAGGGGATTTTGCTCCGCTTAAGATTCGAACTTGACCAGTATATAAACCTTAGACCTGTAAAGCTTTACCCAGGCGTTGACTGTCCTCTGAAGGATAAAGGTCCCGATGACATAGACTTTGTCGTAGTCCGTGAGAACACAGAAGGCCTCTATGCTGGAGCAGGGGGCGTGCTGAAAAAGGGGACACCTGATGAAGTGGCTATTCAGGAGTCTATAAATACAAGAAAGGGTGTTGAAAGATGTATAAGGTTCGCCTTTGATTATTGTAGAAAGAGAGATAAGGATAAAAAGCTTACACTCTGCGGCAAAACCAATGTCCTTACTTATGCCTTTGACCTCTGGGAGAGGGCATTTTATGAGGTTGCAAAGGAATACCCTGATATAAAGGCTGATTATGCCCATGTTGATGCTATTACGATGTGGTTTGTAAAGAACCCTGAGTGGTTTGATGTGATTGTAACGGACAATATGTTTGGTGACATCATAACAGACCTTGGCGCAATGATTCAGGGAGGCATGGGCATAGCAGCAGGTGGTAATATAAATCCAGAGGGTGTTTCGATGTTTGAACCGATTGGAGGTTCTGCGCCCAAATACAAGGGCCAGAATGTAATAAACCCGCTGGCTGCAATATGCGCTGGAGGTATGATGCTTGAATACCTCGGTGAAGATGAGGCAGGGAAGACTGTAGAGAGGGCTGTTATTGAAGTGACTTCAAAACATATAAAGAGCCTTGCAGCAGGCAGGATGGGTTATACAACCAGTGAGGTTGGAGACCTTGTGGCAAAATATGTTATGGAGGTTTAAATAAATGCTTAAAAAGAAGGACAGATATGTTGTTGCTGTTGTTGGAGCAACTGGAGCGGTTGGTAATGAGATGATAGCGGTGCTCGAGGACAGGGATTTTCCTGTTGACAGGTTAAGGCTCTTTGCCTCTGAGAGGTCAGAGGGTGTGAGACTCGAGTTTCAGGGCAGTGAGATACCTGTTGAAACGCTTAAGGAGGACTCCTTTGAGGGTATTGATATTGCCCTTTTTTCAGCAGGGGCCGAGAGGTCAAAGATATGGGCACCCATTGCAGCCCGCTCAGGCTGTGTTGTGATTGACAACTCGAGCCAGTGGAGGATGGACCCTGAAGTTCCCCTCGTAGTTCCAGAGGTGAACCCCGATGACATAAGAAGGCATAAAGGCATAATAGCAAATCCAAACTGTTCAACGATACAGATGGTCGTTGTCCTGAAGCCTCTTCATGATGTCGCAAAGATAAAGAGGGTTGTTGTTACAACCTTCCAGTCTGTCTCAGGCACAGGGAAGAAGGCGATGGACGAGCTTCTTCAACAGACGACAGACCTGCTGAATTTCAGAGAAGTGAAATGTAATGTTTACCCCCATCAGATAGCCTTTAACTGCCTTCCCCATATCGATAAGTTCCTCGAAAATGGCTATACAAAGGAAGAGATGAAGATGGTGAATGAGACGAGGAAGATAATGGGTGATGACACAATCCGTGTGACAGCAACAACGGTAAGGGTGCCTGTTTTCAGAGGCCATTCAGAGAGCGTTAATATCGAGACGGAGAAGAAACTCACTGCCAACGAGGCACGAGCTATTCTTTCAACAGCACCAGGGGTTGTTGTCTATGATGCACCGGAGAAGAATATCTATCCCCTTGCAATCTATGCAGCAGGAAAGGACGAGACCTTTGTGGGAAGGATAAGGGAGGATGAATCTATTGAAAAGGGATTGAATCTCTGGATCGTTGCCGATAACCTCAGAAAAGGGGCTGCCCTTAATGCTGTTCAGATTGCAGAGAAATTGATAGAAATGGCAGGATAGTGGAGAGGAAGAAGGTTGATTACATAGTCAGGGCCTCCTATCTCCTTCCTATGTCAGAGGCCCTTCCAGTTATCGAGGATGGCGCTGTAGCTGTTAATGGAAGCAGGATTGTCGATATCGGAAGTTACGATCAAATCAACTCCCTGTACAGTGCTGAAGTTGTTATAGGTGGCAAGGGAAGGGCTGTAATCCCGGGCTTTGTCAATACCCATACCCATGCTGCAATGGTCTATTTCAGGGGTCTTGCCGACGACCTCCCCTTAAAGGAATGGCTTGAAGGACATATATGGCCTGCTGAATCGAGATGGCTCAGCCATGACTTTGTCTATGATGCCACGAGGCTTGCCTGCCTTGAGATGATTAAGGCAGGTGTGACCCTCTACAATGATATGTACTTCTTCGGTGATGCCGTTGCTTCTGCCACGAGGGATTTAGGAATGAGGGCTGTCATTGGCGTGGGAATACTCGATTTCCCTACCGTGGCAGCGAAGACAACGGATGAGTACTTTGAAAAGGCAGTAACCTTTATTGAAAAATGGAATAACGATTACCTCATAAGACCTTCTCTCGCACCCCATGCACTTTATACATGCAGCACAGATACGCTTTTAAGGGCAAAGGAGTTGTCTGATAGATATAATGTCTCTCTTCATATACACCTCTCAGAGACTGAATGGGAGGTAAAGGAGATAAGGAACAGATATGGAAGACTGCCTGCCCATTATTTAGAATCGATAGGTTTCCTCGATGAAAGGGTTATCGCTGCCCACTGCGTATGGTTAGATGATGGTGAGATCGATACCCTCGCAAGAAACCACGTAAGTGTATCCCATTGTCTCGAGAGTAACCTCAAATTGGCA
>JBKBUB010000005.1:0-18658 GCA_046290925.1 Thermodesulfovibrionales bacterium
GTTTAATAAGAACCACTTATGTTTATTGAATGTTGCTATAGGTATCGCAGATAAAAGTTTTTTCACCATGCCAGCCCCCAATATCAGGCTAATTTTTGCAACGTTTGTGTGTAAGTGTGGATTGTCACATACACATACACTTTTGAATAGGTGATGGGTAATGGCAATTAGCACATAGCTCATGGCTCATAGCTATGAACGATGAACTATGAGCTATGAACGATAAGCAACGTTTGGGGTTATTTAGGTAATATATTATAGACTATGGGATATAAGGATCTCAGGGAATTTATATCTGTTCTTGAAAGCAAGGGACTTCTCAAGAGGGTAAAGGTCGAGGTGGACCCGATACTCGAGATAACCGAGATTACTGACAGGATGTGCAAGAGCCCTAACGGAGGTTTTGCCTTGTTTTTTGAAAGAGTCAAAGGTTCTTCTTACCCTGTTGTAACAAACCTCTTTGGTTCCTTTGAGAGGATGTCTCTTGCCCTCGAAGTAAGAGACCTTAATGATATAGGCAAGAGGATTGAGGAACTTTTAAGCCAGGCACCACCAAAGACACTAAAAGAAAAACTCCAGATGCTACCAAGGCTCTTTGAGTTTTCTCGATGGTTGCCGAGACGAGTGAAAGACGCACCATGTCAGGAGGTGATTGAAAGGGATAATCCTGATTTAACTAAATTCCCTGTCCTGAAGTGCTGGCCTGGAGATGGTCAGCCCACAGATGAAGGTAGGTTTATTACCCTTCCCATGGTATTCACAAAGGATCCTGAAACAGGAAGACAAAACTGTGGGATGTACAGGATTCATATCTATGATGAGGTTACAACAGGTATGCACTGGCATATCCACAAGGATGGCGCAAGGCATTATGAGAAATATAAGAATTTGGGAAAAAAGATGCCAGCAGCGATAGCTGTTGGTAGTGACCCTGCAGTTATTTATTCAGCCAGCGCCCCCCTGCCTGAATCGATGGACGAGATGCTTTTTGCAGGTTTCTTGAGGAGAGAGCCTGTTGATATGGTGAGGTGTATAACCTCGGATATTGAGGTTCCCGCAAACAGTGAACTCGTTATTGAGGGTTATATTGAACCAGGAGAGACGAGGCTCGAGGGACCCTTTGGAGACCATACAGGATTTTACTCTGCCATGGATTATTATCCTGTATTTCATGTGACCTGCATAACTTATAGAAAGGATATGATATATCCTGCTACCATTGTTGGAAAGCCTCCTATGGAGGACTGTTACATGGGAAAGGCGACAGAAAGGATCTTTCTGCCTTTACTGAGACTTGACTTCCCAGAGATCAGGGATATGAATCTACCAATGGAGGGAGTCTTTCACAATGCCGCCATAATCTCTATTAAGAAGTCCTATCCAGGGCAGGCGAAGAAGATCATCCATGGCTTATGGGGGAAAGGGCAGATGATGTTTTCCAAGCTCTTAATAGTTGTTGATGATGATGTGGATGTCCAGAACCTCTCCTATACAGCCTGGAGAATTCTCAATAATGTCGACTGGAGAAGAGATGTTGTTATCTCCGAGGGCCCCCTTGATGACCTTGATCATGCTGCGAACTTCCCGAGATATGGCGCAAAGATGGGCATAGACGCAACGAGAAAGACAAAAGAAGAGGGGATGATGAGGGACTGGCCTGACGAGATATTCATGTCGGAAGAGATAAAGAGGTTGGTTGATTTGAGGTGGAAGGAATACGGTTTGACTTAAACCTTTATCAGGGCTTATAATTTTACCCAAACATTGCAAAAATTAGCCTGTTATTTGGTTAATAGGTGAAGTGGTGAATAGGCTGAAGGCTGAAGTTGCTCCTTAAGCCTATCGCCTAAAGCCTAAAGCCTTAAGCCTATTTAGGGTTTAGTTTATGGATGAGATAAACGAACAGATACAGCAGAGGCTGAAGAAGATCAAGGAACTTAGAGAGGCCGGGGTAGAACCCTTTGGAGGCCCCTTTGAGGTTACCCATCATGCTTCAGATATACTGAATGCCTATCATGACACGGCATCTGATACCCTTGATTCAAGCCCTGTTATCTGCACCTTAGCTGGAAGGATTATAGCAAAGCGTGATTTTGGAAAGGCCAGCTTTGGTCACATCCAGGATTCCACAGGAAAGATACAGGTTTACTTCAGAAAGGATATACTCGGTGACAGCTACGGCATATTCAAGAAACTCGATGTGGGAGACATCATCGGTTTAACAGGCAGATTATTCAGGACAAAGACCCAAGAACTCACGATTGAGGTTCAAAATTTTAATCTCCTGACAAAGTCTATCAGACCCCTACCTGAGAAATGGCACGGTCTCAGGGATGTGGAGATAAGATACAGGCAGAGGTATCTTGACCTAATCGTAAATCCTCAGGTCAGAAAGGCCTTTGAGACGAGGAGTCAGGTCATCAAGGCAATAAGGGATTTTCTTGAGGGTCAAGGTTTTATCGAGGTCGAGACACCAATGATGCATCAGATACCAGGTGGTGCGGCGGCAAGACCCTTTAAGACGCATCATAATGCCCTGGGTATAGATCTCTATCTAAGGATAGCGCCTGAGCTTTATCTCAAGAGGCTCCTTGTTGGAGGTTATGAGAGGGTCTATGAATTAAACAAGAATTTTAGAAACGAGGGTCTCTCAACAAAGCATAATCCTGAATTCACAATGCTCGAGTTCTATATGGCTTATAAGGAATATAATTTTTTGATGTCCTTTACAGAAGAGTTAATAACCACTATAGCCAGTAAGGTCCTAAAGACCCTTAAGTTGCCTTTTGGTGAGGAGATTATTGATCTTACCCCACCCTGGCCGAGAATACCGATGTTTGAGGCAATGAAAAGGCATGGGGTACCAGAAACGGCATTGACAGACCCTGGGGAGGCTATAAGATATGCAAAACAGGAAGGGATAGATATCAAGAAAGGTGCCTCTCATGGAAAGGTCCTTGATGAGATATTTAAGGAGAAGGTGGAACCTCATCTTGTCCAGCCCACATTTATCATAGATTATCCTGTTGAGCTTTCTCCCCTTGCAAAGAGAAAGACAGATGCCCCTGAACTTGTAGAGAGGTTTGAACTCTTTATTGCTGCAAGAGAGGTGGCAAATGCCTTCTCGGAACTGAATGACCCTATTGACCAGCGGGAAAGGTTTCTCAAACAGGTCGAGGCTCGTGAGAGGGGCGATGAGGAGGCCCAGTGGATGGATGAGGATTTTGTTAAGGCCCTCGAATACGGAATGCCACCTGCTGCAGGAGAGGGAATAGGCATAGATAGACTTATCATGCTATTTACAAACTCTCCTTCCATTAGGGACGTAATATTGTTCCCCCAGATGAAGCCTGAGCAGTGAATAAGAAACTCAAACTCCCCTATCATCTCTTTATAGCATTAAGATATTTGAGGTCAAGGAAAAGACACAGAGGTATATCCTTTAATACCGCCATATCTATAGGTGGTGTTGCAATTGGAGTTATGGCCCTCTTGGTTGTCCTTTCTGTCATGAGCGGATTCCATGAAGACCTCCAGAAGAAGATACTCGGGGTTAATGCACACCTCGTAGTCCTTAATTATAAAGGTTCTATAGATGATTACGTATCAGTGATTGAAAGGTTAAAGGAAGATAAGGATGTTATGTCATTCTCTCCCTTTGTGCTCGGTCAGGTGATGGTATCATCAGGAGAAAAGGGGCAGGGTGTATACATAAGGGGAATTGATCCTACCCTTGAGTCAAGGACCACAGAGATTGCTAATCATATTAAAGAGGGGTCAATGGATAGACTAACAGAGGATAAAGAGCAGCCGGGCATAATAATTGGGAAGGAGTTATCGAGCAGGCTCGGTCTATTTATTAACGATAAGGTTAATATCCTTTCTCCAACAGGTGAGATAGGCCCTCTCGGTATGATCCCAAAGATAAGGACCTTCAGGGTTGTAGGCATCTTTGAGATGGGCATGTTTGAATTTGATTCTAATCTTGTTATAGCGAATCTCAAGGCAACCCAGGACTTCTTTGATATGAGGAAATCTGTTACAGGCATTGAGGTGAGATTAAAGGATCTTTACAAGGCTGGAGAGGTAAGGGAGAGGATTCAGAAGACCCTTGGTTATCCTTATTTTGCAAAGGACTGGATGCAAATGAACAGAAACCTCTTCTCTGCATTGAAACTTGAAAAATTCGCCATGTTCATCATACTCGTCTTGATTATACTCGTGGCTTCCTTCAATATCGTGAGCAATCTTATAATGAATGTCATTGAAAAGGAAAGGGAGATAGCGATACTGAAGGCAATGGGTGCAACAAATAGGGGCATAATGAAGATATTCATGCTTCAGGGTTTTCTGATAGGACTTGTCGGCACAATTATCGGGATTGCAGGAGGCTATGCCCTGTCATACATCCTGAACACCTATCAGATAATAAAGCTACCCCCGGATATATACTATCTCAGCCATCTGCCTGTAAAGATGAAGCTCTTTGACTTCATCATTGTATCCATATCGGCAATAATTATAAGCTTTCTTTCGACTATCTATCCTGCCCTTCAGGCTGCGAGACTTGACCCTGTAGAGCCACTGAGATATGAGTGAGAAAAAAATGCTTTTTTTGTGTTAAATTAAATAAGAATGGAGGAGAGATGCTTAAAGCCATAGAGGAGATTAGTTCAACAAAGAAAAGACTAACGATAGAGATTCCAGCAGAAACTATCGAGAAGGAAATAACAGATTCTCTCGAGAGTCTGAGAAAGACCACCCATATCCCTGGTTTCAGGACAGGCAAGGCCCCAATGAGCCTGATAGAGAAGAGGTTCGGCAAAAAGGTTGAGGATGAGGTTCTCGGCAAGGTCATATCGAGGGCCTATGTAGATGCCTTGAACGAGGCGGACCTAACCCCTGTCACTGATCCGATCGTTGAGGAGCAGACAGAATTCAAAAGGCAGAGTCCTTTTTTGATAACCATGTTGATTGAGACTCTGCCTAAGATTAACCTGAATTATGAAGGCATAAAGGTTAAGGATATACCTGTCTCTGTTACTGATGAGGATGTGGAAAGCGTATTGAAAGGCCTGCAGGAGGATAGGGCAACCTATGAACCTTCTGATGAACCTGTAGCAGAGAATGACCTCATACTCTGTGATTATTCGATTGAGGAAGCAGGAATAGAAAAGAAAGACCAGGTATACAAGATTGGAGGACCCCTCTTTCCTGAGGATGTTGTAAAAAACCTTATAGGTAAGGGTAAGGGGAGTGAGTTGGTTATGGAGACAACCTTTCCCGAGACTTATCCATATAAGGAACTGGCAGGTAAGAAGGTTGAGATGAAGTTGACGATTAAGGATGTGAAGAAGGGAAATCTGCCTCAACTGGATGACGAATTTGCGAAGGATATTGGTTTCAATAGCCTTGAGGAACTGAAGGACCATCTTCGTCAGGAAGTATTAAGGTTGAAGAACTCGGAGGTTGCCAGGATCCAGAAGGCAGAGATAATAAATAAACTTCTCGAGACCCATGAATTTGATATCCCTGAAACCCTGCTCGATGAAGAGATAGCAATGCTTGCCTCTTCATATAAGAACAAGGCTGAGAATAGACCTGATGAAGACAGTAAAAGATTGAATGAAGAGGTTAGGGCTGAGGCTGTGAGAAATCTGAAGACTACCCTCTTGCTCTCTTTGATAGGGAAGAAAGAGGATGTCAGGGTGTCAGAGGATGACATGAAGAATGCGATAATCGCCATGGCGAGACGTTTCTCTGTATCACCTGAGAACATAATGAAGTTTTATATATCGAGGGATGGTTCTCTCGATAGGTTAAAGGATTCCATATTTGAGGAAAAGGTCCTTGACCTTCTCCTTAATAAGGCAAGTGTTGAGAAAGGAGAGGAAAATTGAGTTTGATCCCAATTGTTATAGAGCAGACAGGAAGGTCTGAAAGGGCCTACGATATTTATTCGAGGCTTCTTAAAGACAGGATTATCTTTATAGGCACTCCCATTGATGACAGTGTTGCAAATACTGTTATTGCTCAATTGCTTTTTCTTCAGACAGAGGACCCTGACAAGGATATACACCTTTATATAAACTCACCTGGTGGCATTGTTTCATCGGGTCTTGCAATATACGATACCATGCAGTATGTAAAGTCCAATATCGCTACATACTGTATCGGTCAGGCAGCAAGTATGGGCGCACTTCTCCTTGCGGCAGGGACAAAGGGAAAGAGGTTTGCTCTCCCTCATTCGAGGATAATGATACATCAGCCAATGGGAGGGTTTCAGGGACAGGCCACCGATATAGAGATACATGCGAGGGAGATCTTGCGAATAAAGGATACGCTTAACAGGATTCTGGCTGAGCATACAGGTCAACCTATTGAAAAGATACAGGCTGATACGGACAGGGACTTTTTCATGTCCGGTGAAGAGGCTAAGGAATATGGCCTTGTTGATGAGGTTATTTACAGTGCAAAGAAAGGCTAAGGAGGATTTAGGTGGCAAAGAAGGATAAAGAAGAAAAACTTAAGTGTTCATTCTGCGGAAAGGGGCATGATGAGGTTAGAAAGCTGATCGCAGGCCCTACGGTATATATATGTGACGAATGTGTAGAACTCTGTAACGAGATAATTGCAGAGGAACTATATTTGGATAATCCTCCGGCACCAATGCCTAAATTGCCAACTCCTAAAGAAATCCATAGCTTTCTCGATGATTATGTTATAGGCCAGGAAAGGGCAAAAAAGATACTCTCCGTGGCTGTTCATAATCATTATAAGAGGATTTATTCTCCAGAGGCTTTAGATGTGGAATTGCAAAAGAGTAACATTCTTCTTATTGGTCCAACAGGAACTGGTAAAACCCTTCTTGCCCAGACACTGGCAAGAATGCTCGATGTTCCATTCACGATTGCTGATGCCACAACCCTTACCGAGGCAGGTTATGTGGGGGAGGATGTAGAGAATATAATCCTTAAGCTCCTTCAGGCCGCTGATTTTGACATTGAGAGGGCCCAGAGAGGCATCGTCTATATAGACGAGATTGATAAGATAAGCAGGAAGTCCGAGAATCCATCTATTACAAGAGATGTCTCAGGCGAGGGTGTCCAACAGGCACTTCTCAAGATCATTGAGGGGACTATCGCAAATATCCCACCTCAGGGAGGGAGGGAGCACCCGCAGCAGGAATATATACAGGTGGATACTACGAATATACTCTTTATCTGTGGTGGGGCCTTTGTTGGTCTCGAAGATATAGTGGGGCAGCGTCTGGGGAAAAAGACCCTCGGTTTTGGTGCTGAGGTTATCAGTTCGAAGGAGAAGAAAATAGGTAACATCCTTAGTCTCATTGAACCCGAGGATCTTATTAAATATGGGCTTATACCTGAATTTGTTGGCAGGCTTCCTGTCACTGCAGTACTTGATGAACTGGATGAGGCTGCCCTCGTAAAGATATTGACTGAACCAAAGAATTCGCTCATAAAGCAATATCAGAAACTGCTTTCCTTTGATGATGTGAAACTAAGATTTACAGACAGTGCCTTAACAGCCATTGCCAGGAATGCTGTCCAGAGAAAGACAGGGGCGAGGGGATTAAGGGCGATACTTGAAGAGGTAATGCTCGATGTTATGTATGAGATACCATCGGAAAAAGGGATTACAGAGTGTTTGATAAATGAGGATACGGTTGTTAAGAAGGAAAGGCCGATACTGATTTATAAGAAACAGGCCGAATCAGCATAAAAGGGAATAGGCTGAAGGCTGAAGTTACTCCTTAAGCCTATCGCCTTAAGCCTAAAATCTTTTCGCAATTTATCTTGGTTTATTGCCCCCGGCCTTCCTCAAAAATGACTTCTCAATCGTTGCCCTGATCGCATCTCTCAGTTCGTTATCCGTAACTGACCTGACAACCTCATCTATGAAACCCAGGTGCTGGGATGAAAGCTCTCTCTCGTATTCTCTATTGGCTCCCTGTTTGCGGTGTCGCTGTTTGAAAAATACCTTCCCGAGCCTGAATCTTATGCCCTTTACGCAATAGGGTTTCAGAACATTGAGAAGTTCTTCCTTGTGAACAGTTACCTCCTGTAACCACACCGAGGAGTCCACGTTCACAAGGAGTTCGCCTTCTCTGAGGCTAACGGGATATAAATGAAGCGACAGAGGTTCACGGAATAAGTCATCCCACCTGTTTTTAAGAAGGCTGAATCTTACCCCCTCTTCAAGGCCTGATTCCCTCAAAATGGGAGAGATTATCTCTGCAAGGCTCTTCATGCAATAATCTCATACTACCTTTCTTATTAGCCCTGACCTTATGCACCTTGTACAGACATATTCGCGTTTAACGCCGCTATCTGTATATATCCTTATCCTTTGAAGATTGGGCAGGATCTGCCTCTTTGTCTTGTTATTTGCGTGACTAACATTGTTACCTGTAATCCGTCTTTTACCGCAGGCATAACAAACTGCCATTTTATCACCTCCTGAAAAATTGTATTAATTGCATAAATCAAGCTTTTTATGATAACATTTTATTCTGTAGGTTACAAGTGTGTAATGGAGGGTTTTTAATTTAATGACAAAGATCAGGATATACGATCTCGCAAAAAAATTGGGCGTTAATAACAAGGAGATAATCGCAGCTTTATCAAGCCTTGGTATAGAGGGAAAGAAACCTGCCTCGAATATAGACTTAGAGATTGCTCAAAAGGTTGAGGAGAGATTAAAGATCTCAGCAGGGCCTGTAAAAGAGGCTGTTCCTGAACAGAAAGAAGGTCACAAACCATCTGTAGAGGAAAAGGCCCCATCCGAGGCTGTCAGGGTTATTTCAGAGGAAGAAAAAAAGGAAGTCCTTTTACGTCGAGAGCCTGTCCTGCCAAGTGGTGGGATACCCAGGGAGGTTATGTTTGTAGAAGAGACTGAATTAAAGGTGCCAGATAGATTCAAAAAGGAACTCGAGACAGAGAAGGTTGAAAAGATTAAGGTTAAGCCTACTATGCAGAAGGCCTTTCAGTCAATAAGGAAGATAGAGCCAAAGAGATGGCATGAGGTAAGGCCTTTAAAGAAGACAGGAAAGGAAAGGGAGGCGATAAAGGTTGTTGAGAAGGCACCTGTTACTGCACCGAGGAAAAAACAACTGAAGATTCAGGAAGGTACAACGGTAAAGGAGTTTGCTGAACTTATAGGCGTAAAGCTTCCAGAGGTAATAAAGAAGTTTATGGAGCTTGGTTATATGCCCACCATTAACCAGCCCGTTGATATGGATGCAGCATTGCTTGTGGCAGAAGGGTTCGGCGTCAAGCTTGAGGTAGCACCGATTGAGGAAGAGCCTGTCTTTGAGGAAGAGGTCGTCGATACATCAGATTTAACACTGAGACCTCCTGTTGTTACTATTATGGGCCATGTAGACCATGGTAAGACATCGCTCCTTGATGCAATAAGACAGACTAAGGTTACAGAGACAGAGGCAGGAGGTATTACCCAGCACATAGGTGCATACAAGATAAGCCTTAAAGGAAAGGATATTGTATTCCTTGATACACCGGGTCATGAGGCCTTTACATCCCTCAGGGCGAGGGGTGCGAAGGTAACAGATGTGGTTATCCTTGTTGTTGCTGCAGATGATGGAGTTATGCCACAGACCGTGGAGGCCATAGATCATGCAAAGGCAGCAAATGTCCCGATAATAGTTGCAATAAACAAGATTGATAAGCCTGAGGCAAATCCCTCAAAGGTTAAGAATGAGCTTGCAGAACGAGGGATAATCCCTGAGGAATGGGGAGGGCAGAACATCTTTGTTGAGGTCTCTGCCAAGAAGCGGATAGGTATAGAAAATCTCCTCGAGATGATTTTGTTACAGGCCGAGGTAATGGAACTCAAGGCAAATCCAAAAAGGATGGCAAAAGGGACTATTATTGAGGCACGCCTTGATAAAGGAAGGGGGCCTGTTGCAACAGTCCTTGTCCAGGACGGAGTTTTAAGAGTGGGTGATGTATTCCTTGCAGGTACTCAATTCGGCCGTGTAAGGGCACTAATAGATGATACAGGTAAAAGGATTCAGGAGGCAGGACCATCAACTCCTGTTGAGGTAATAGGTTTCCCTGAGGTACCTGTTGCAGGAGATATATTTACTGTTGTTGATGACGAGAGGAAGGCGAGGCAGATAGCCCTTGCAAGACAACAGAAAAAGAGGCTTGCTGAGATGGCAAAGAAGCGTAAATTAACGCTTGATGACCTCTATTCGAAGATCAAGGAAGGTGAGATAAAGGAACTCAATATAATCATAAAGGCCGATGTCCAGGGTTCTGTAGAGGCATTGAGGGATGCCCTCGAACATATTACCCATCCCGAGGTGAAGGTCAGGGTGATTCATGCCTCCGTAGGTGGTATAAACGAATCTGATGTAATGCTCGCCTCTGCTTCCAACGCGATTATCATAGGATTTAATGTAAGACCTGAGTTAAAGGCCCAGCAACTGGCTGAGAAGGAGGGGGTTGATATCAGACATTACAATATAATCTATGTTGCCATTGATGACATAAAGAAGGCCCTTGAGGGATTACTCGAGCCGACCTTCAAGGAGAAGGTTCTCGGAAAGGCAGAGGTGAGACAGACCTTCCAGGTCTCGAGGCTCGGGACGATTGCAGGCTGTTATGTCCTTGATGGAATAATATCCCGTGCCAGCGACGGGATTAGGGTCATACGGGACAATATTGTGGTCTATGAGGGAAAGATATCGTCACTTAAGAGGTTTAAAGAGGATGTGCGCGAGGTGCAGGCTGGATATGAGTGCGGTCTTATGATCGAGAACTTCAATGACATAAAGGTCGGGGATGTCCTCGAAAATTATGTGATGGAGAAGGTTGCAGCAAAATTGTAAACGGCTAATTTTTGCAACGTTTGGGTATAGATTATGAGCCATTAGCCATGAACCAAGTATGCTTCCATACAAAAGATCACAGAGGGTAAGCGATCTCCTGAGAGAGGAGATAGCTGAGATTATAATGCGAAGGCTAAAAGACCCCCGCCTCGGATTTGTTACGGTCACTGGCGTTGATATTACAGAGGATTTAAAGATTGCAAAGGTCTTCGTCAGCGTCCTGAAGGAAGAGGAGAAAGAAGCAACCCTCGATATACTGAACTCGGCAAAGAGTTTTATACGTTCAGAGGTAGCAAAGAGGGTAAGGATGAAGACAATACCGGCCATTGAATTCAGGTTAGATGAATCCATTGAATACGGAGCTAAGATCGATAGACTCCTTAAGGAGATAAAGGAGCGATCTGAGGACAATAAGTAGAAAGGTATCGAAAAATAAATTTTCTCGCAACATCTGCATTATATTAAATGCATTTTTCGGATTAAAAAGTTGTTATGAATGGAGTGATGATTGAGGGTTCCTGAGGAGGTTATTTCTTATTTAAAGGAGAAGAATGATTTTCTTATCGCTACCCACATAAATCCTGAGGGGGATGCCCTCGGCTCATCGATAGCCCTTTCAATGGCCCTCGAATCAATCGGCAAGAAGGTAATCGTTTATGATCGTGACCCTGTGCCTTATTTTTATAGATTCCTGCCAGGCCATGAAAGATTCACTAATTCAATCTCCAATCTTGAATATCCAATCCCCAATCTGATCCTTCTCGATTGCAATGATCCTGAAAGGGCTGAACTCTCAGATTTTGTAAGAAAACATCAGCCCTTTATAATAGTTATCGACCATCATGAGACAGAAAGGGAATCTGGCGATTTAAAATGGATCGTTCCAAACGCTTCAGCTACAGGACAGATGATTTTTCATCTAATAAGGGCTTTGGGGATAGATATCTCGGCAGAGATGGCTAACAATCTTTACACCGCTATAGCAATCGATACCGGGACATTCAGATACAGTAATACCGATGCCTCTACGCTCCTTGATGCCTCTGAACTTGTCAGGGCAGGGGCTGAACCAGCCTTAATTGCTACAGCCCTGTATGATACATGGTCGAGGGGAAGGTTTGAACTCCTGATTCTGACACTAAATACGATGGAAATCAGGCAGGGGATTGCCGTTACTGTGGTTACTAAAGAGATGTTTCAAAAGACAGGAACCGATGCATCAGATACAGAAAACTTTGCTAATTTCCCCAGGATGATAGCTGACGTAAAGATATCCGCTTTTTTCAGAGAGATTGAAGGTGGATGGAAGGTGAGTCTTCGTTCAAAAGGAGACATAAATGTGGCCGAGATAGCAGAGACCTTCAGTGGAGGTGGTCACAGGAATGCTGCAGGTTATAAGATTAAGGGAGATCTTTTTGAGGCAAAGGAGGCGCTGATAAGAGAGGTAAAAAGAAGGTTGGTGTAAAAGAGTAAGGTATCATGAACCTCGTTATAAATCTCGACAAACCCAAGGGCATGACCTCTCAGGAGGCTGTTACAGCTATAAAAAAGATATTACATGTAAAAAAGGCAGGACATGCTGGAACCCTTGACCCTATTGCAACAGGGGTCCTGCTTATCTGTCTTAACGAGGCCACAAAGATAACGAGATTCCTGACTGATCTTGACAAGGAATACATAGCACGGATAAAACTTGGAGAAAAAACCGATACCCTTGATTCGGAAGGAAAAGTCATCGAAAAGGTTGAGAAATTCTCGGTTACAGAGGAAGAGATTATAGGTATTCTCAATAGATTCCAGGGCGAGATAGAACAGACACCACCAATGTATTCTGCTATTAAGATGAATGGTAAACCCCTCTATAAGCTCGCAAGAAAGGGTGTAACTGTTGAAAGGGAGAAGAGGCTTGTTAGGATAAATCGTATTGACCTGCTGGGTCTCGATGCCCCCTTTGTTGATATAAGGGTATCCTGCTCAAAGGGTACCTATATAAGAAGTCTCTGCAGTGACATTGGTGATGCCCTCGGAGTTGGTGGACATGTCACAGAGTTGAGAAGGATTTCTGTGGGGAATTTTACAGAGAAATTGGCTATTACCATGGATGAACTGAGGAGGTCCGTAATGGAAAAAGCCCCTGACTCTTTACTTAAAGGCAGTCCTTCTGTTATGACCATAGACATGGCACTGATGGGGCTCGATGAAATCCTCCTTAGCAAGGGAGATGCTATAAAGGCAGGGCATGGAGTATCTTTCAGATATTATACGAACAAGATTGGCAGTAGGTACGTGAGACTTAAGGATGCTGATGGTCACTTATTTGGTATAGGAAGGGTCGAGGGAGGCATTGTTAAGATTGAAAATATTACATTTATGCTGAGCTTGTCGAACCATTATATCTAAATCCTTAAAGCAATTTTTTAGGATTTAATTTAAACCCTTCGGTTTTAAATAAAAAAAACACTTGACAAGAATGAAATTTTCTGGTATTCATAAGTAAGTATGTTTGGAAAACGGGGAATAATCGGCCTTGATATAGGGTCGAGTTATATCAAGGCTGTTCAGCTTAAGGACACCCGGTCGGGTTATGAGCTTGAACTCTTTGACATGATCCCCATCTCCCCTGAACTCATTGTTGAAGGTAGCATCATCGATTCAATCAGGCTTACCGAGGCATTGAAAGAACTTATTAGAAAGGCAAAGATAAAGACAAAGGATGCCGTTATCTCTATCTCAGGTCATTCTGCCGTTATAATTAAGAGGATATCCCTGCCCGAAATGACAGAGGAGGAACTTAGCGAGTCGATAAAGTTCGAGGCTGAGCAGTATGTCCCTTTTGATATAGAGGATGTGAATATAGATTTCCAGATCCTCGGCCCGAGGGAAGAGCCGGGACAGATGGATGTAATCCTTGTGGCCGTCAAGAAGGAGGTAATCAACGATTACGTGAATGTTGTCAATGAGGCAGGTTTTAATACCGTTATTGTTGATGTTGATGCCTTTGCCCTCGAAAACATGTACGGTATCAATTATGAGGTCGAAGCTGACACGAATGTTGCCCTGATTAATATTGGTGCAAGCACGATAAATATGAACATAGTAAGGGGAGGTGTTTCTGCCTTTACGAGGGATAGTTCTGTGGGAAGCAATCTCCATACGGAGGCCTTACAGAGGGGATTTAATATATCTTATGAAGATGCTGAGAGATTAAAGAAAGGTGAATCTCTCGAGAAGATTACCCCCGAGGATGCTCAGCCTGTAATCATGAACGCTTCGGAGGAGATTATAAATGAGATAAAAAGATCTATAGATTTCTTCAGAGGCGGCAGCCCCTCAGCAGACATAAAGGAGATAATACTGAGCGGAGGTTGCGCCCTCATTAAGGGTTTCCCTGAATTGCTCTCGGAGAGGACAGGTCTTGAGGTCAGAAAGGCTGAGCCTTTCAGGAACATAAAGATACCTAAGAAATTCGACCTGCTCAGTCTCGATGATGTTGCACCTATGCTGGCTGTGGCAGTAGGGCTTGCAATAAGGAGGCCTGGGGATAGATGATAAGGATAAATCTTTTACCAGTAAAGAGGAAAAAGAAGCCAAAACCCCTCCCTTCCTTTGTCGTAACTGCAACCTTTATTACCCTTCTTGTTATATTTGTACTGGGATATTTATTTTATTATTACAATTCAAGGCTTGTAGAGGCAAGGTCACGATTTGAAACGAATAAGCAGAAGATCGAGGAACTCAAAAAGAGGATAAAAGAGGTTGATGACTTTGAGAAATTAAATAAAACGATCGAAGAGAGGAATCAGATAATAGAGCAACTAAGAAAGAGCCAGAATATGCCTGTTGTTATGCTCGATGAATTAAGCAAGGCCCTACCCAAGGGTGTCTGGCTTCACTCCTTGATATTCTCAGGCAATAGCCTATCCTTAGATGGGTATGGATTTACGAATTCTGATGTCGTTGCCTATGTAGATAATCTCAAGAGTTCAAAGGTCTTTACAGAGATAAGCTTACAAGAATCAAAGCAGGTAGAGATAGAAAAGATACCACTTTATCAGTTTAAGATAACAATGAAGGTGGTTATATAATGGCACTTAAACTAAAAATCGATATAAAGACCCTTCCTCCTGCTGCAAGGATAGTCCTCACTATCTTACCCTCTGTTATAATTACAGCGATTGTAGTCATCTTCCTCATACTCCCAAAGGATAAGGAGATAAGGAGGCTCAATGCAGAGATAACGAAGCAGGAAAATGAGATAGCAAAGGATCAGGCAAAGGCTGCAAAGCTCGATATCCTGAAAAAAGAAAATGAAAGACTTCGGATGAGACTCGATGAGCTCAAGCTGCAGCTCCCCGAGGAAAGGGAGATATCGGGATTGCTCAAGCAGGTCTCTGACTTAGGGATAAGGTCAGGTCTTAAGATTATACTCTGGAAGCCCGAACAGAAAAAGGACCATCCCAGCGGCATAATCTATGAAATACCAGTAAATGTAGAACTCTCAGGGAGTTATCATAACCTTGGTATCTTTTTCAGCAGTCTCACAAAATTGAACAGAATCGTGAATATTGGAGATATAAAACTTACTGATCCTAAGCCTCAGAAAAATGAGGCTATATTGAAGATAACCTTTAAGGCCACTACCTTTTCATCTATACCCGAAAAGGAGATACAGGCAAAGGCAACAGAGGCGACGAAGGGGAAGAAGAAATGATAAGGATATTGTTAATATTATTACTTTTATTGCCTTTTCAAGGATGCAAGAAAGAGGCTCCAAAGCCGCAGCCACAGGCAAAAAAGGTTCAACCCACAGGTGCTGCGAAGGAGGCGACACCTAAGGTCGAGGAGAAAAAGGTAGAAACCGAGGCCTATACATACAACAATCCAGCAGGAAGAAAAGACCCATTCTTATCGATTATAGAGGCAACGAAGAAGGAAAGAGAAGCAGAAAAGAAGAAAAAGCCCTCAAGACCTACAGAAGCCTTTGATGTAAATGATGTTAAGATAATCGCCATAGCCTGGGAGAAAGACAGATACTATGCAATGGTTCGTTTACCTGACGGAAAATATTTTACCCTCAAGGAGGGTATGACGATAGGTCTTTATGGTGGAAAGGTTATAAAGATAGATCCTAATACTGTTGTTGTAAGGGAATTTATTAAGGATTATAAGGGAGAAACAAAACCAAGGGATACAATCTTAAAGCTCCGCAAGGAGGAGGGAGAATGAGAAAAGGAAAAAGGCATATAATATTTTTCTTAATATGGCTAATCATATTTTTCGGAGGCTGTGCCACAGGTGGTCAGGCAAAGAAGGATTCGCCGGGTTCTGAATTAACCATAATAAAGGATATAAATATTGCTGACAATAGGATAGAGATCAAGGGGGATAGGCCTTTTGTCTATACCGCTTATAAGCCTGCTGACCCATTCAGGGTAGTGGTGGAGATACCAGAGGCTGATATCGGCAAATTTAAAGACCCGATTAAATCAACATCGCGGGGTATTACAGAGTTAATGCCCTCCCAGATAGAATCTCCAAAGCCTATAGCTCGGGTTGAGATACTTCTCGATACCCCCGTATCCTTTGAACAGTCCTATCATAATAATGTCCTCACCTTGAACCTAAAAGAAGAAATGGTTACCCCAATGCCTGCAGCAGAGGTTAAGGCTGCTGTTTATCAACCCCCTGCCCGGGACAGGGCAAAGGAAGATATAATTACTGTCCCTTCAGATAAAGAAGAAGTGGTAGTAGCACAGAATAGGAAAGATGACCTTTCAACAAAAGAGATGACAGGTGTTCAGCCCTCTATGTCTGATTTAAAGCCCCTTCCAAAGGCAACAGAGATTAAAGACATAAGGCTCGAGAGGGTGAAGGGGACACTAAAATTAATAATAACAGGGAATGGCTCAATGAGCCCGAGTATATTTACACTCAAAAACAGGATAGTAATAGATATACCTGATGTCACATTAAAGGCATCGCTTCCCTCAGACTTCATATCGCCTATTAAGAACATCAGGGCAGGTAAGCATAAGGATAAGACCCGCATAGTCCTTGACATGAAGGAACTTAAAGATTTCGATGCCGTCTCTATAAAGGATTCTATACTGCTTACCCTCGGGACACCTGAAGTGGTTGTACTCAAAGAGGAGCCTATAAAGGCCGAGGTAACAAAGAAGGAACCCGAGACAAGGGTGGCAGAGGCAGCTCAACCAGAGGCACTCGTTGAAGGAAGATACACAGGCAAGAAGATATCCCTTGATTTTCAGGATGCTGATATAGTGCCTATATTCAGGCTTCTTGCTGATATAAGCGGATATAACATCGTTGTTGACCCCAATGTAAAGGGAAAGCTCACAATGAAGCTCATAAATGTTCCCTGGGATCAGACCCTCGATATAATACTTAAGACATTTAACCTGGGCAAGACTGTTGAAGGCAATATCATAAGGATTGCACCTTTAGCGGTCTTTGCAAAGGAGGCAGAGGAGAAGGCAAAGGCAAAGGAGGCAGAAGCAAAGGCAGAACCTCTTGAGACAAAGATATTCCCCATAAGCTATGCCGATGTCTCTGTTGTAGAGAAGTCCATTAAAGACTCAAAGATACTCTCTGCAAGAGGAAGCATAAGCGTTGACAAGAGGACAAGTTCAATGGTTGTGAAGGATGTCCCATCAGTATTCCCCCAGATAGAGAATCTCCTTGCAACCCTCGATAAACCGACACCTCAGGTATTGATCGAGGCCCGGATTGTGGAGATAAATACAAATGATGAGAGGGACCTGGGCATTCAGTGGGGACTTGGATATAAAGCCCCTAACACACTCTCTCAGATAGGCGGTTTCAGCGGCCTCGGTACAGGCACATTCACAGGTAACAATTTTGTTGTTGACTTTCCTGCCGCAATAAGCGGTAGGGGTTCGGGTATAACCTTCGGATTAATAAGCCCTGATAGAACTCTTGGACTTGATTTGCAGATCTCTGCCTTAGAGACCGTCGGTAAGGGAAAGGTTATATCAAACCCAAAGATCCTTACAGTTGACAATGGAAAGGCAAAGATACTTCAGGGTAAGAGCATACCTGTAAGAAAGCTGACCACAGAGGGCACAATCTCTACAGAATTTAAGGACATAAATATAGAACTGAATGTGCAGCCTCACATCACGCCTGATAAATCTATCGGCATGAGCATCGAGATAAAGAAGGAAGAGCTTGACCCTACAGTCCCTTCAATTGAGGGTGTGCCAGGTACGGATAAGAAAGAGGCAAATACTAACGTGATTATAAGGGATGGAGAGACGATAGTTATAGCTGGCATGTACAAGGTCAATACAGAAGATTCAAAAACAGGTGTCCCAGGCCTTATGAGGCTTCCAATACTGGGATGGCTTTTTAAGCAAGAAAAAGAAAAGGTCATAACAAGCGAACTCCTTATCTTCATAACGCCAAGGATAGTGGAGCAGCCTGCTCAGGTGAGGGGAGAGGTAAAGTAAATGCCGCTCGAAGGAGGCGATAGGTGATAAGGCTTTTAAGACCCTGATGAACTTATGGTTGAGAAGGTAGGGCGATGTGCATTGGCAGAGAGAAATTCAGAGAGGTCATTATTTTATAAATGTCAGGAGGTAAAATGAAAAAAGCAATATTACTCGCATTTTCCATTGCACTTACACTTTTATGGGGCTGTGGTGGAGGAGGCCCTGGCTCTCCTGGTAGTTCAGGCACAGAGGATGTGGGTGTTATAATCGATGCAACGGTGGTGCCTAATTATCTTAATAAGAATACATA
>JBKBUB010000060.1:0-8099 GCA_046290925.1 Thermodesulfovibrionales bacterium
ACAGCTATGCCAAGATTGTAGTCCCTTCTTGTATCAAACTGCACATCATTTTCCTTATCTCCTGTTTCGAGCTTTCTCTGTAGCATTACTGTCCATCTGCCGTTTTCCCATTTTGCTGAGGCCTTAATATCAGCCATGCTTCCTGAAAATTTAGAGAGTATCCAGGATGGAACAATATCACCATCTTTAAACTTGCTGTAATCCTTAATCTCAACAGTTTCTCCATCCAATAAAAAGCCTTGCAAGGTTGGTTTCTTTGCTGGATCCTGCATATATTTGGGTTTCTTCTTGTCAGCAGCCTCGTTCTTCTTCGCCTTTCCGGTTCCAGCATCAGCCTTTCTTGAATCATCATCAACATAACCATCCTCAGCATATCCCAGAGGATTGCTCGTGTATGCCCTCCATATCCACATATCGCCCCGCTCTGTTGCTGTTTCTGTATGATATTTCCAGTCTTCTGTGTTCTTTGCCTCAGAATGGCATACAACTGCGCATCCCTTCGTGGCAAAGTTCTTTATCCTTTTAATCTCCCAGTTAAGTGCAACCTTGTCCTCATCGCCCTTCTGTTTTTCCCATTTACCCTTGGAGAACTTCCAAGCCTCTTTTGTTATGCTCGGTTCGCTATCAGGCCATGATAGAAGAATAGAGATATTGCCTCCCTTTGTGTATACCGCCTTGACCTTGACCTCGAGTTTCTTCTTCTCGAAGGGACCACCAGAGGCACCCTCATTAATGATCGTGACCTCCTTCGCACCAGACCACTCAGGACTGTTAATGTTTTCAGGGTCCTTAGAGACCTTTTTTGCAGTGATAACAGTCTCGCCAAAGGCCGTTCCAATTGCAAACGCAAAAAGCATAAGGCTCATAAGAAAAACCACTTTCTTCATACTCTAAACCTCCCTCAAAAGAATATTATGACCAATGGTCATTACTTTGCCAGTATCCCTAAAATCGTAAAAAGAACAGTCAATAAAACACCACCTCCCATTAATGACATTGCCAGTTTCCTCTTACCAGGAGCTCTTTCCGGGTTTTTATCAATAAAGGGCAGTATCAGGAAAAATATAAATGTCGCCAAAGGACCAACAACGGTTGGTATTACCTCGAGGGACGATGGAAATATCTTCAACAGGAAAAAAGGAGCCATGAAATACCACTCAGGTCTTGGCTTAAAAGAGGCATCCGAAGGATCAGCAGGATCACCAACCTTCATTGGTAGTAGTAGAGCCATTGCCACTACAATAATAACCATGACAAGGGCGGCTATTGCTTCACGAAAGAGAAAGTCTGGATAAAATACCATTTGTTTTTTATTTGTATTTTTTGCCATTTAAACCTCCTCTTTATAGTGGTTTATCGATACCAAGTCTTCGTATCATCCAGAAGTGTCCTGCGAGAAAGAATACGGTAAGAATCGGAAGTACCGCTACATGAATTGCAAAGAACCTTGAGATAGTGAGGGACCCAAGATCGTCACCACCCATCAAGAGATGTGATAAAAAGGGACCTATCACGGGTAGGCTCTTCGGCATCAGCACCCCAACCTTTGTTGCCCAGTATGCCTTCTGATCCCAGGGTAATAAATAGCCTGTGAAACCAAAAGCAAGGGTTATGCCAAAAAGAAATACACCTGTGACCCAGTTAAATTCTCTCGGGTTTTTATAAGCACCATATACAAAGACCCTGAGCATATGGAGCGAAATAAACACTATCATTAGATGGGCTGACCAATGGTGTATACCCCTTATCAGATTTCCAAGTGGCAGGTCAAAGGTTATATATTCCACTGTGCTGAAGGCATGGTCTACTGAGGGGACATAAAAAAAGAGCATCGTTATACCTGTAACAGCAAGAAGCACATAAAGAAGAAAGGTTATACCACCAAAGCAGTATGTAAAGTTTATCCGCTCAGGGACGGGGTGATCAAGAACATTTTTCTTGAAGTCATCCTTAAACTTAAACCTGCTCTCAAATACATCTATTAATCTACCAATCATCTTCAAGCCTCCTTTATAGCGGTATTGATGAAGAGCTTTCCATCTTCGATCTTTGCCTCAAGCCTTGTAAGTGGTTTCGGCGGTGGACCGCTGATATTCTTCCCTGATGCATCATAAACACCTGAATGGCAGGGACATTTGAAACCACCTGATTGTTCATCATAGTTCACATTACAGCCGAGGTGGCTGCATGTGGCAGAGAGGGCTAACACCTCTTCGCCAATTAACTTTACATAGACAAGCTGTTTGATCTTTCCCTCAAGCCAGCCATCCTTGGCATCATAAAGGATGCTTACCCTGTTGAACTGCTCTGGCACAAGCTCCTCTGCCTTGGCTGCCTCAATCCATTTCCCTTCACGCCTGTTTGTTATGGCCGGGGCTCCAATAGATGTTAGCGCCGCTCCTCCGATCCCTATGGCTATCGCACCTGTAATAACACAGATGCCTGTCTCGATAAAACGGCGTCTTGTCATTGTGTCGTCTGACATAGCAACCTCCTCCTTTTTAATCTTTAATACTGACCCATGATAAGTTTTCTCTCAAAAATCATAGTATCATTATTGGCCAGGACATTAACTTTTACCTCAATGCAATTTATATTTTTTATATCAACAGGGCATTGATAGTATCCCTCATCCCTATAACTACACCCGTAATACCTTCTCTTAATATCGGCACATTTATTTACCACAGCCTCAACAGAGGCCTTCTCTAATGGTCTTCTATCTCTGTCTATTAATCTGACTATGAGTTTATTGTCTTTAATATCCAATCTCTCCAACTTCCATCCTAACTCTGCATATTTTTTAAGTCTGTTATCAAATTCAAGCCCAGCCTCGTAGGGATGATCCTCAACAATCAAATCTCGCCTTACTATACCAATTGCGATTGCCAGCATAATCGCAGCAACTCCAGCTATCAGGACTAAAAATATCAAGAGCTTATATCTCATCTGGTATTACAAAATTTGTCTCTTTTGTTATTCGCACATCTCTTGACTTATCAATAAAGGTAATCCTCACCACCTTTGTTTTCATGCCTGATTTTTTCTTCACCTTTAGAAAAAGGGGAAACCTATCAAATTTACCTGGTTCAAGGCGGATCGGTTCCCTGATAGACTGGTCAATGGTTTCATCAAATCCATTAACGAAAACCTCAAGCTCAACTGGTCTGTCAAGCATATTTTTTACTGAGAGGACATAGGCATTTATTATCCTTTCATCCTTTGTTATCCTCGGCTCCATGCTATGGGGTAAAATGGCAATATCAAGACCTGTTCTCGTTATCATTAAATAGACATATAGCGACAAAAACAGAATGACAAATCCGCCTACCACGAAGAAGTTCTGGCGAAATATCCTTCCCTCTCCACCGGTGCCAAAGGCATAGTGTATTAAACCTTTTTTATTAAAGCGGGACATGACCTTATTGCATGCATCTATACACTCTGCGCAGTTAATGCATGCCGCATCAAGCCCTTTTCTTATGTCTATCCCTGTAGGACATGCCCTTACGCAACTCAGGCAGTTTATGCACTCTTCAGACCTTTTAGGATCAAGCTCTATTATCAATGTACTTTTGTCAAACATTACGCTTTGAAGCTTTGCGTAAGGACATACACTGGCACACCACTTATGTCTCAAAAGGGCGTAGTTTAAAAAGATAACAATTGTCAAAACTATCCAGAAACCCCATGTGGTGGTACCAAGGCGTCCATTGAATAAGTTGGGTATAAATTCATAGGGAGAGACAAAATACCAGATAAGTGATGCTGCAATTATTATGGATATTAAAAATGTCAGAGAATAGGCCATTAGCTTATATATAAATCCTTTTTTCTTTGACTTATCCACAAAAGGTGTAAAATCCACGATCACTGTCTGGGGACAGAGCCATCCACACCAGATACGACCAAAAACAAGGGTTATGAAGACTATAAGGAGTGTAAAAAATATAGTTGCCACAAGGACAATAAAGAACTCCTGCATCCATATGGTACAACCAAAGACATGGAGTCTCAGTGTGGGAATGTCAAAACGAAGGGCGCTTTCTCCTTTTATCTTCAAAAAGGGTAAACCGATAATGATAAAGGCCTGGATTATTTCAGTAACCCACCTCAAAGATCTCATCTTTAATGGTCTTTTAAAAATCCTCATGCCTTTGGCAACTTCTTGTATCTCTTTTGATACTCTGTTTTTACTACCTTCTTGCAATTGAAACACCATTTGGGACATCCTCTCAGATCAGTTAAAAAGAGAGCACCGCATCTGATACACTCCCTGATACCGAGAGATTTTTTTGACAATTTATATGTCCTGAACTCAATTTTCCCAAGCATTGTACCTACCTCTAAAAGGGAGGGGTGGAGAGGGAGGTGGGAGGGGGTACACTCCCTCTCCCGGGGTGAGAGCTTATTTCTTTATAGACTCTATGTATTGCTTCTCCTGGCTCCATCCGCTTATCTCTGGTGTATAGGCAAGGCTATAGAATATCCCCCATACAATCAGCCCGATAAAAAGCAATAGCCACCCAATTGGTAATTTTTTCTTTGTATCTTCCCTTTCCATATCCTCAATCCTGTCTATGTCTTCTGTCATCTGTACACCTCCTATTCTTTTTCTTCAATTGATCTTATGTATGAAATGAGTGACCATATCTTCTTTTTACCGAAAAACTCGCCCCATGAAGGCATTCCACCCTTTGCCTTTCTTCCTTCAAATTCCTGATCCTTCTTTGTTCCGTCAGCGATGATGAAGAATAAAGTATCGTCTCCAATCGGTTCTGAAAGATAGACCCATTCCTTATCTGTAAGGTCAGGCCCTATGTCTCCCTTTGCATCGATACCGTGGCAAGCAGCGCAATTCATTTCAAATATCTTTTTGCCTTCAGCAATCACCTCTGGATTGCCTGTGAAAGGATTTTTCTCACCCTTTGCTATCATTGGCGGCTTTGGTTTCTTAGGTACAGCAATTCCTATGCTTTGCATATATGCTACGAGGGCATCGAGTTTCGTTTTATCAGCAAGGGCATCAATTTCTTCCTTTGTATAAGGGAAGCCAAGGGCCTTCATCCTTGCCTCAATCTGCTTTGGGTCGAGTGGATAATCAGCAAGCCAGCCATAAGATGGCATGTTTGACCCCTGGAATAACTTTCTTGGGTCGTTAAAGTGTTTATAGTGCCATTTATCTGTGTATTTTCCTCCAATCCTCGCAAGATCAGGTCCTGTCCTTTTTGATCCCCAGAGGAATGGATGGTCATAGGCGAACTCACCTGCCTTTGAATATTCACCATACCTCATAACCTCTGATTTAAGAGGTCTTACGGTCTGAGTATGGCAATAAAAACAACCATTCTCCTGGTAAACATCCCTTCCTGCAAGCTGGAGGGCAGTATAGGGTTTGAGGTTCTCAAGTTTTGGATGCATCTGAGGTTGAAGCATGGGATAGGCCATCATTACAACTGTCCCTATAAGCACAACTACTGCAACTACAATGGTAAACAAAATTGGTTTTTTATAAATCGCTCCTGCCATCTTTTACCTCCCTTCGGCCATGACAGTCTTGTTTGCCTTTGCAATGGTCATTATGATGTTGTAAGCAAAGATGCATAGCCCGATGAAGAAAAGTAATCCTCCAAAGGTTCTCATCTTCCAATAAGGATAATTAGCAAGAACTGATTCCATAAAGGTATAGGTTAGACTTCCATCTTCAGGAGATATGGCCTTCCACATACTGCCTTGCTGGATCCCTAGTATCCACATACTTATTGAAAATATGAGCTGCCCTATCAGAACAAACCAAAAATGGGTATTTGCAAGCTTAACACTGTAAATCTCGGTGTTATAAATCTTTGGGATGACATAATACATAGATGCAGCAACGGTCATAGCTACCCATCCCATCGTTCCCATATGGACATGTCCAATAACCCAATCAGTGTAATGAACAAGTTGGCTTACAACCCTTAATGACTGTGTTGGACCCTGTATTGTCTGAAGTCCATAGAAGGTTATCCCGAGGATAAAGAACTTTGTCAGATAATTGGTCTTCATCTTTGACCAATCAGGAGCTACAGTGTAATAGCCATTCACAACAGACCCCCATGAAGGTGCTATCATAAACATGGTAAAGGCTATGCCAACAGTCTGAATCCAATCAGGTAAAGGCGTGTATACGAGGTGATGGGCGCCTGTCCAGAGATAGGCAAAGACAAGTGACCAGAAGGCAATGATAGAAAGCCTGTGACTGAAAATCGGCATGCCTGTTGATTTTGGAAGGAAGTAATAGAACATGGCAAGTATGGGAGTCGTAAAGACAAATCCTACGGCATTGTGGCCATACCACCACTCAACATTTGCGTCATTGACTCCCGCAAATATGGAGTAGGACTTAAATAGCCCAACAGGGATTGAGAGGTTGTTGACAATATATAGGACTGCTACCGCAATAACTGTTGCGATCAGGTACCAGAGGGAGATATACATCTGTTCTTCTTTTCTCTTTATTATCGTGCCAAGGATATTGACGGCATACATTACCCAGAGGACAACAACACCAAGATCGAGGGGCCATTCAAGCTCTGCATATTCCTTTGACTGCGTCATGCCTGCGAGAAGACTGACAGCTGCCGCTACGATAGCCGCATTGAATATGTAGAGCTGAACCATTGCCAGTTTCGGGAACAACAGCGGCCTCCTCGTAAGACGCTGAACCATGTAATAACTCAGCGCGAAAATTTCGGCCACCGCGAATCCGAAGGCAAGGCCGTTTACATGTACTGCCCTCAGTTTGCCATAAGTGAGAAACGGAGCGATGTTCAGTTCCGGTTTCCACAACTGGATTGATATGAACAACCCAATCAAGACCGAGACCCCTCCCCAGAACATCCCGGAGAGGGCAAAACCTTTTACAGGTTTCCATTCATAGGCTACAGATTCTTCTGCCATTTTTTAACCTCCCGCCTTTAATAATTTTAATACAGGATAGAATCCATCCTGTTATTAAGAAGACAAAAACTATCCTATTTAATTTTAAAATTTTTTTCGGATGCGATTGATTAGATTGACCTATGGCAGGTATATCGTGTCTTTTCACTGCTGCATTAGGGAAACAAAGTGCGGTTAATATTGACTTTCTATGAATCTGCATATTTAAAATAAATATAATCCTTTTTTTAAATTTTGTCAAGTCCTAATTTTAACTGTAATTTGCCGATAGAAGACTTACCCAAGAGGTTAAACCTCTTTTATTCGCCTTCTTAATGTCTTTTAAGAATTTTAAAAGGCTAATAATTCAATTTTCTCAACTGTTGCCTTCTTTGCTAATCTAAATTAATCCCTTAAATCCCTTTTTTCACCCCTTTCCAACCTTCTCAGGCAATAGTAACCCCTTAAGAATTTTCCTAATCCTTTTGTCTTGTCCTTTATATCCACTTATGTTGCTAATTCCACACACCTAAGCCTTATCTTCCTCAAAAGGATAAACTTCTCTACCTCTGCATATACCTTCAAACACAGCCTCCTTGCATGCCCTACTACCTTGCCCGCTATCCCAATCAGTATCCACCTTATGCTCTGTATGGTCTTTGACCTTAATCCCTCAGGTAATACAAAATGCTTCTTTATGATAAAACTGTTATAGGCAAGCACTCCAAGAGAAAACCAAAAACTGTTCGCACCAAAATCCCCTGTCGGCATGCCCTCCATCCCAAATCCATTCTTCAACTCCTTGATTACATTCTCTATATTAACCCTCTCATTGTATTGCCACACAACTTCTTCTGCTGGACTTTCAAGATCAGTTGCTATACAGTGATAATTATATCCATCACTGAATAAATCCCGTTGTTCATCCCTCCACCTAAGCACTATCAGCCTGAAACTGAATTCAAGTCTGTTCATTGTGTGCACTGTCTCCCCTATCTCCCTGTCTGTTAATACCCCTCCTGAATCCCTGTATGGCTTCCATTCTTTTATCCCCTTTATCGCTTCCTTTACTGCTGTGTCCTTATCAGCTGCTATGGTGAAGGTCGTCCCCTTACTCCTTAAATACTCCATTACATCCGACATGTAATGTTCGCTGTCTAAGGAGGCATGCCTTATCC
>JBKBUB010000061.1:0-7814 GCA_046290925.1 Thermodesulfovibrionales bacterium
TATACGCGATTATGGCTCTTAAAAAGCACGGCGCTCTTAAGGGAACAGCGATGACAATTGCCCGATTGACAAAGTGTTCGCCTTTGTCATCGGCTCATGGGGAAGATTATCCATAGAATCAGAGGGGAATACATATGAGGAATTTGCAAAGAATTATACTATTAGCTTTCTCGGTTGTAATTTTAGGAGGAGTTGAGGTGCTTGAAGCTCAACAACTCTCACCTGAAGAGGCCTTTGGTGCTTGCGGAAGTGCATGTGGCGGCTTCCTTTTCATCATTATAGCGATTTTTGTTTTGAATATTGCCATATTGGTATGGGTTGCGAGGGATGCAAAAAACAGGGGGATGGGAACCCCGGTCGGCTGGGTCTTTCTGATCCTGTTTACCAGCATTATCGGTCTCATCATTTATCTGTTCAGCAGGCCAAGCGGGGAACTTGTTTATTGCGAAGTTTGCAAGAATAAGAAACTGAAAGTTGCTACTGTCTGCCCGCATTGTGGAAATCCATCAAGATCAGTTGAAACTAAACCAGCCAGCGCAAGTAAGGCAGAATTTTGCCCGAATTGTGGTCACAAGGTATCTTCTGACTCGGTTTTCTGCGAAGAATGCGGGAGCAAGATTGAAAGGAGTTAGTTGCATCTTACAAACAAAAGAAGACAGTAGATGTGAAGGTTTAGTCAAGAGATAACCGAGATAAATATGTGTAAAAAGATTAAATACGTGCATTTTATTGTGCTGATCTTATCTTGTCTTATCCTCTCAGGATGTTTTGATATGGAAGGTAGGGTCGAAATCCGCAAAGATGGAAGCGGAAGTATCAGATATGCCTTTGTCACAGATCCATCGCTTGCAGAAGCTTTTAAACAAAGTAAATGTTTTACACGGGGTGAAAGGATTAGAAGTTACATTAGAGAAGGAAGGTTTTATCATGAAGGGACTCTGACCTTTTCATCCTTGGATGGATTAAACATAAAGGATGAGAGGCTTAGTATTAGCGGGATAAGATATGAGCATGTTATTTTTCCTGAAAAACAACAAAGAAGCGAAGAAGATAAGGCATTATCTGTTCTTCTTTTAAGAGGTCATTTCTTCACCTATAATCTTTCGTTACCAGAGACAATAAAAGCTGCATATCCTGTAGAGATTAATGGCATAGAGATAGAACGGTTAAAGGTTAAAGGCAAAACGGCAAGCTGGAAGATACCGCTGGATTTAGTTGTCTCTGCAGAAAAAGAAGTGATATTCAAAGTTGACATGACAAAGCCTTTCGATCCAACGATTCCAAAAAATCAAGATATGGGATTGGTTCTACCCTTTGGAAGTGGAGAAAGCTATTTCATATGCCAAGGTTACAACAATAAATATATAACACACCACGATTTAGACAAATATAGTTTTGACTTTACTGTTGGAAAAGGTGGAGGAAAAGGCTGTATTGATGAAAAAGGAACCAGTGGAAAAGAAATACTTAGCCCTTTGAATGGAGTTATTGCGTGGCATGATTCTGGAGACGATGATGGCATATTGTGCATAAATAATTTAGAAGGTAACAGAAGTATAAAGATAGGACATATGCAGTTTGAACGGGCTTGGAAATCTGGTGATAAAGTTCAAAAAAATCAAGTTCTTGGAATTGTTGCAGGTCCTAACGAATGGAACACACAACCTAACGGTAAAATTGTCAAAATAAAAAATGGTGGTATCGCCCATATCCATATAGGTGTGTTCGACAGCAAAGATTGTGCTATACGTCCTATTCCCTTTGACACAGAAAAGGGCACAGCATTTCATGGGTGCATTGCTGAGAATGAACTTAATGGAATTTGTAGCTTCCCAGCCGATGAAAGCTTTAACCAGTATGCTGGAAAAGAAGGGCGACGTTTAACAAGAGTGGCAAGGGATTCCGCTAAGGAAATTATGTTGTTGAGTTACCGCCTATCAAAGTCGGTCAAACCATAACAGCAAAGTTTTCAATCATGAATATGGGATCAACCCCTGCAAATGTAGATATATTAACCGTTGGTGGAAGACTAAATGGCACATGCCCTCAGAATAAAAATGCGTCCGTTCTATTTTATGAACGTTCTGCGCCAGGAGATTCTCTACATTAAAGCCCTCAAAGACAGCCTTCCACATGGGAAGATTATACCATGATCGAGATCAAGCTTGATGACAGGGAAGTTCAGTAAATGTTAAAAAATCTTGCAGGCAGGATTAAAGATATGTCACCTCTGATGCATAAGATAGCGGGCATCATGCACGGTGCCGTTGAGGAAAACTTCGAGCAGGAAGGCCGTCCAAGATAGAAGCCCGCACAGAGGACAATAAAAACAGCGGAAAGACCCTTCAGGATACAGGAAGCCTCGCTGCATCAATATCCAGGAGATATAACAATAGCTCGGCAGTGGTAGGCACAAACAAAAAATACGCTGCTATACACCAGTTTGGCTTTCGAGCGAGCAACTATTCCTTTTAATTTAGATTCTGCTGGACAATACGATCTTCAGAATCTGTTTGAAAATTTGATATACTTATTCATAGGAACTTCCATATAGGATTTTGTTTTTACTAAGGATTTTTACCCTATTAGTTTAACTTAACTCTAAAAGTTATTTTGGGCAGATGTAAAAAGGATGGATTATGAAATCCTATCGTAAAGAGCTATGGTTTAATGTCCCTACGAGGCGTGCCTTTATTAATATCACACCTCAGGTCGAGGAGTGTCTGAGGGAGAGTGGCATAAGGGAGGGGCTCTGCCTCGTGAATGCCATGCATATTACGGCCTCTGTCTTTATAAATGATGATGAGTCAGGATTACATGATGACTTCGAGAGATGGCTCGAAAAACTAGCGCCCCACGAGCCGGTCAGGCAATATCGCCATAATGATACAGGAGAGGATAATGCCGATGCACATCTCAAGAGACAGGTCATGGGAAGGGAAGTAGTAGTGGCGGTCACTGATGGCAGGCTCGACTTTGGTCCTTGGGAACAGATCTTTTATGGTGAGTTTGACGGAAGGAGGAGAAAGAGGGTCCTCGTCAAGATCATAGGGGAGTGAGCCATCTTTCAAGGAGAAAGATAGCGCCTCCCTTATCGAGTGGTTGATTGCCCGAGCCGCATTGAGGGTCCTGAACACAGGAGGGACAGCCTTCTTCACAGGGGCATTCCTTAATGATCGTCAGGGCTGTCTTAAACCATTCCTCTATAACATCAAAGGCCCTTTTAGTCAAACCAACTCCTCCTTCATAGCCGTCGTAGATGAAGATTACAGGCTTTCTGGAGGCAGGATATAATGGATAACTCAGACCACCAATATCGCCCTTGTCACAGAGTGCATAAAGGGGCATACAGGCAATAGTTGCATGTTCTGTGGCATGGAGTGTGCCGGCAAGGTCATAACCTGATCCCTCAATGGAGGAGGCCAGTGCCTTTTCAATCTCAATCCAGAGCCCTTCAGTATCAAAGGTGTATTCAGGCATAGTCAGTTCATGCCTCGATAGCCTTGTCCTGTCAAAGATATTTCTCCTCTCATAACCTATGACCCGCTGAGTCATTCTTATCTCTCCCCACCTTATAGTGAACCTATCGAGTCTCTTTATTTTCTTTTCCCTTATAATCTCTGTATCCTCCCTGCTTAAGGCATGGGTATAATAGGGTACATCTACCTCTCTACAGAAGACCCTCCTGTCCTTAAGGTTTAAGTCAGTCACTATATACTGTCTTCCCCTGTGGAGATAAATAGCGCCAGGAAAGGCCTCTCGAAAGACCCTATATCCGTTCAATTCACCTATAATCCTGCCATCCATATCGAGGATGGTAAAGGACTCTCCTGTTGCCCTTATACTTATATCCCGCTGCGGCAGCCTTCGCCTCGAGAACCATATGTCACCCTTTTTGCCGGGATTGAGCATTCCTTCCCTTACGAGTTCGTCTATGATTTGCCTCACTAAAGGAAAATCGTATACCTTATCATCTTCTCTGAGGTAAACCTCTGAGGCAGCGCAGGGGATATGTCTCTTGAGGATATTCCTGTTCATGGGATCAATGACAGCAGCCTCATTACTCCTTTTAAAGAAATAATCAGGATGCCTCATAAAGTACTGATCAAGAGCGTCCTGAAGGGCTATCATGAATATGGCAGATTCCTGTCCATGCCTTCCGACCCTGCCAGCCCTCTGCCAGGTGCTCGAAATGGAGCCTGGATAACCAACGAGGATACAGATATCAAGGCCTCCAATATCAACACCAAGTTCGAGCGCACTCGTCGTGACGACACCCAGGAGTTCATCACTGAAGAGCCTCTTTTCTATCTCCTTCCTTTCCGAGGGAAGAAAACTAGCCCTGTAGGGGCTTATATAGGGAGCTAAGGCAGGCACCCTCTCTACGCTCCACCGGTAAATCAATTCAGTTATCTTTCTGGCCTTTGTGAATACTATTGTCTTTACCCCTGCCTTCAGGCATTCTACGAAGAGCCTCGTTGCTGCTGTGTAGGGGCTTTCCAGGGGGTTGATGAATAAGAAGTGCTTTCCTGATAGGGGTGCACCGCTTTCAGTTACTGCCTTGAATGGGAGACCTGTCAATCTCTCTGCCAGTTCACCTGGATTTGCTATTGTTGCAGAGCAGGCTATGAACTGAGGGTTAGAGCCATAAAGACTGCATATCCTCCTGAGCCTCCTCAGGACATTTGCAACATTCGATCCAAAGACACCCCTGTAGGAATGGATCTCATCTATAACCACATATCTGAGATTCCCGAACAGTCCCTCCCACTTCTTATGGTAGGGATTTATGGCAAGATGCAACATGTAAGGGTTTGTGAATATCACAAAGGGAAGATTCGCCCTTATCCTTTCCCTCCTATAGGGTGTTGTATCACCATCATAGACCTCAGCAGGTTCGAGCCCGAGTCTTTTACTGCCTTCTTGCAAGAGGCTTATGCCAAGCCTCTCAAAGATTCTATTGAGGTTCTTTACCTGATCCTGTTCGAGACCCTTGAGGGGGAATATATAAAGGGCCTTTGTCTCTGGCCTTTCCATAATAGATTCAATGACAGGGATATTATAGATAAGACTTTTACCACTGGCCGTTGGTGTCATAACAACAACATTTTCTCCCTGCCTTATCAGGTCTATTGCCTCAACCTGATGACTCCAGAACCTTATGACCCCTTCATCCCCAAGGGCCTTCTCCAATTTCTCATCAATCGTCATCTTTTTATATCGGGGCTTAACAGGAGGGATGTACCTGTGCTCAGCAATCTGGAGGCTAAAAAACCTGTCCCTTTGGAGGGATTCGAGGAACCCTGATATCATCCCTGAACCTTTTTAAGCCCACTCAGACGTATGCCTATGAGCCTCACCTTCTTTTTGAATTCAAACCTTTTGAGGCATTCAAAGGCGACCCTTCTAATTTCGTCTGTCGAGTTAGTGGGTTCTTTTAAAGTCCTGGACCTCGTATGAGTCTTGAAATCGAAGAACCTTATCTTAACTGTAACGGTCTTAACCAAATAGTTTCTCACTCTCAGTTCATTAACGACATCCCTGAGGAGTTCCGATAGATTTCTAGCAAGGAGATGCCATTTACTCGTATCCCTCTGAAAGGTCACTTCCCTGCTTAAGGACTTCGGTTCCCAATGAGTGGTGAGAGGACTCTCATCTATGCCCCTTGATGCCTTATAAAGGTAATTACCATGGGATCTCCCGAAGATAGCAACGAGCCTTTCTAATGGAACTGAGGCGAGGTCTCCGATTGTGTTGATACCGATACTCTTCAGATAAACCTCTGTTTTTGGACCTATTCCCCAGAGTTTCCTCACTGGTAAAGGCCAGACCTTTTCTTCTATATCATCCTCAGTGATTACAGTAAGACCATCAGGTTTTTCCATGTCTGAGGCCATCTTTGCAAGGAGTTTGTTTGGACCTATACCTATGGAACAGGTAAGCCTATCTCTTCCCTAATCCTTCCTTTTATCTCCGCTGCAGCCTCTTCAGGTGGGATATTAAGACTTGATATATCTAAGAATGCCTCATCTATCCCTACATTCTCTATTATTGGCGAAAAGTCTCTAAGGATATCCTTGATCTTTTCAGATACCTTGATATACTCCTCGTAATCCACGGGAAGAAAGACCGCCTCTGGACAGAGTTTATAGGCTGTGCGTAATGGCATCGCTGAATGGATACCAAATCTTCTTGCCTCATAAGAGGCTGTTGATACTACACCCCTTTTAGTTGGGTCTCCATCACCACCTACTATCACAGGTCTTCCGATTAGTTCAGGATGCCTCTTCTGCTCAATGGCGGCAAAGAAGGCATCCATATCAATATGGAGAATCCTCCTCATCTTTAATCGATTATACCACAAGGTCTCCCATCACCTTATACGCTTAATCAAAACTCATCTGGTATAATCTCTTAGAATGGCTGAGTGCAGAATTTGTAATACCAGATCCCCTTTTATATCAAAGGAACTCTCTCTATGTCTCCGTTGTATTAGGACTTATCCTGATAAGGCTGTTCCTCTCGCTTTAGAGACACATGGAAGAAGCAGGCAAAGATTCGGTCTTCCAGAAAGGCCACCAAAGGACCCAAAGGGATTACCCTGTAACATCTGTGTGAATGAATGCAGGATCCCCCAGGGTGGCCTCGGATACTGCGGCCTGAGAAGGAACGAAAATGGGAGACTTTTAGGTGTCTCAAAAGATAAGGGAAGGCTCTCCTGGTATCTCGATCCCCTGCCAGCGAACTGTGTTGGTGATTGGGTATGCCCTGGAGGTACAGGAAGGGGTTATCCTGAATATGCCTGCTCAAAGGGGCCTGAATATGGATATTTCAATCTTGCCGTATTCTTCCATGCCTGCACCTTCAACTGCCTTTACTGCCAGAACTGGCACTTCAGGGAAGAGACCCATATGCCAGGGACGAGGACGGTAGAGGAGGTTATATCAGACATAAACGAACGCACCACCTGCATATGTTATTTTGGCGGTGACCCAACTCCTCAGCTGCCCTTTGCCATTGAGGTATCGGGGAGGGCGAGGGAAAGGTTTAAGGGAAGGATATTGAGGATATGCTGGGAGAGCAATGGCTCGATGAATAAGGGCCTTCTCAGAAAGATGATAGATCTATCCCTCAAATCAGGTGGCCTTATAAAGTTTGACCTTAAGGCCTGGGACGAGAATCTCCATATAGCACTCACCGGTATTACAAACCGGCAAACCTTAGAGAATTTTGAAGAGGCTTCCCGTTATATGACATTAAGGCCTGAGCCACCACTATTGATAGCAAGCACACTCCTCGTACCGGGGTATATAGATGGTGAGGAGATAAGGAGACTATCGAGGTTTATTGCCTCATTAAATCCAGATATACCTTACAGCCTTCTGGCCTTCTACCCCCATTTTTACATGAAGGACCTCCCCTTAATAAGGAGGTCTGATGCTTATGATTATCTCAAGATCGCTAAAGAAGAGGGATTAAAAAATGTCAGGATCGGAAATGTCCATTTACTAACTTGAGGCCTCAGGAATGATGATATATGGTTTAAAACATCCCTCTATCAAGTGTCCTGTACTGAATCGCCTCAGAGACATGGTAATTCTGTATCTTCTCTGAACCCTCAAGATCTGCAATGGTCCTTGATACCTTTAGTATCCTTGTGTAGGCCCTCGCGCTTAGACCCAATCGATGCATGGCTGTATCGAGTAATCCCTGCGCCTCTTCAGTCAGTTTACAGTACTTTTTTATGTGTCTCATCTTCATCTGACCGTTACAGAAGACCTTTTCTCCATTAAACCTTTCTACCTGAATCTCCC
>JBKBUB010000062.1:0-7778 GCA_046290925.1 Thermodesulfovibrionales bacterium
AATCTAAACGAAATAGCTTGCGTCTCCTACTCTAAAATTAACCGCTGCTTTGTTGCTCTGCTGCTCTATTTAAGGAATCGCCGCAAAGCCTTTTCAGTCTGCCCATCGTTCCTTTATTGCAGTTATATCGGCGTTTTCAGGCATAATCAAAAGCGTCTTGACAAAGTGTAATTTAAGACCCTATACTTTGAAGGCATGGAAAAAGAATTGCATGAATTATATCAAATGGGGAAGGAACTCTTCGAGGCAGGAAGGTATTCCGAGGCTGAACCTATCCTTAGAGAGGTGATTAAGAGAACATCTTCTTATGCTGATGTGCTAAATAAACTCGGCATTATTTCTCATCTGAAAGGTAATCTCAAGGAAGCAGCAGAATTTTTTGAAAAGGCAATAGAGATAAACCCAAGATATACAGAGGCATCTCTGAATCTCTCAATAACCTATAATGACCTTGGCGAGTTCAAAAAGGCCCAGGAGGTCTTCTCCCTTGCCGCACAGATAGCCCATCCAACACCTACATCCCTGGACCCCTTTGTTGCAGGTAAGCTTGCCAATGAGCACTTCAAGATAGGTAATATCTATCTCGATTTTGGGATGTATGATGAGGCTATAGAGGAATATAACAAGGCTTTAAAACTTCACGACAGGGCTGCGGATATTCATACAAAGCTTGGTATCGCCCTTAGGAATAAGGGGAACTATGAAGAAGCTATGGTTCAGTTTAATAAGGCAAAAGAGATAAATCCTAATTATGGGCCTGCCTGGGTTCAATCAGGATTAACCTATTACATGAAGGGAATGATAGGCCTTGCTATTGAGGAGTGGGAGGCAGCACTCAAGCAGAATCCTGATCTGTCTGACGCAAAAACCTATCTTAAGTTGATTAAGAAAGATGAAGGAACCGAAAAGGGCCTTCCGGGACAGTAGTTAAAAAGGTGGCAACCCCTTTTTTCGAGGTCAAAAACCTCAATATATCCTTCCTAACATCATCAAAAAGGGTCAATGTTGTAAGGGATCTGAATTTCTATGTGGGAGAATCAGAGGTCTTTGGTCTTGTCGGAGAGAGTGGTTGCGGTAAGAGCCTAACAGCCCTTTCTATCATGGGACTCCTCCCTGATAACGCCGTAGCAGAAGGTACCATATTATTTAAGGGCAAAGATCTCTTATCCCTCGACAATGAATCCATGAGAAGATTGAGAGGAAGAGAGATATCCATGATATTTCAGGAGCCAATGACCTCCCTTAATCCCGTCCTAACCATAGGCTACCAGATATCGGAGGTACTTACGACCCATTTAGGTCTGTCCAAAAAGGATGCCACAGAGAGGGCGATAGCCTTATTAAGGTCTGTAAAGATCCCGTCCCCTGAGGTAAGAATAAAGGAATATCCTCACCAGATGTCAGGAGGTATGAGACAGAGGGTAATGATAGCCATGGCTATAGCCTGTAATCCCTCAATCCTCATTGCAGATGAACCAACAACAGCACTGGATGTAACTATACAGTCACAGATTTTGGGCCTTTTGCAAAGCCTTCGAAAAGAGATGGGCATGAGTCTGTTACTCATTACCCATGACCTCGGGATAATATCTGAAAATGCAGACAGGGTTGCAATAATGTATGCTGGAAGGCTTTTTGAGGTTGCTAATACTGATGAATTATTCTCGAACCCCCTGTGTCCTTATACAAGGGGTTTGCTCGAATCTCTGCCTGTCAGAAAGGGTGTCCCTCTTAAACCTATACCCGGTTTTGTTCCGAGGCCTGATAAGCTGCCAGAGGGGTGTAAGTTTTCTAACAGGTGTAGATTTGCTATTGCTAAATGCAGCGAAATAGAACCTGACCTTGAGGAGGTATCAAAAGGGCATCTTGTAAGATGCATCAGGTCAAGGGAGTTACCAGAATGGAACTTCTGAAGGTTGAGTCTTTAAAGAAATATTTCGATGTAAAGGCAAGATTTACAACGGCTCACAGGATGCTCAAGGCTGTGGACGGTATAAGCTTTTCTATAAAAGAGGACAGTGTCTTTGCCCTTGTTGGTGAAAGCGGTTGTGGAAAGAGTACCGTCGCAAGATTAATCCTGAAACTAATACCACCCACATCGGGTAAAATCTTGTTTAAGGAACAGGATTTAAACGAACTCAGAGGCGATTCATTGAAGGAATTCAGGAAATCTGTTCAGATAATATTTCAGGACCCCTTTGCCTCTCTTAATCCGAGGAAAACTGTCTTCAGTACAATCTCAGAGCCTTTAAAGATACATAAATTGTCAAACAGAAGAGATTTGAGGGATAATGTTGTTTCCCTTCTGAATAAGGTTGGCCTTGACAGGGATGTCCTCGACCGTTATCCCCATGAATTCAGCGGAGGGCAGAGGCAGAGGATATGTATAGCGAGGGCCCTTTCTGTTTCTCCTGAGTTGATTGTTGCTGATGAGCCTCTTTCTGCCCTTGATGTTTCTATTCAAGCCCAGATACTGAATCTCTTGAAGGAGATAAAGGAGCAATCAAGACTATCCTTTCTCTTTATAAGCCATGACCTTAATGTGGTTAGATATTTCAGCGACAACATTGCGGTCATGTATCTGGGCAGGATCGTAGAAGCCTCTGCCACGGATGAACTGTTCGAAAAACCCCTTCACCCGTATACAGAGATGCTCCTTTCCTCAACTCCAAAGATAAGGATAAAATCAAAGAGGGAGTCCCAATTTATTGATACTGGCGATATCCCGAGCCCCCTCGATATTCCACAAGGATGTCCCTTCCATCCAAGATGTCCGAAAAAATTCGCCCCCTGCAACAGTATTTATCCTGAATTAAAAGAGCCTTCTGGTATTAAAGGAAGATTTGTCGCCTGCCATTTATGGAATACCTAAGGTCTCCTTAATCTTTTTCTTTATCTCAGGCGATGTCCAGTTTTCTTCACCGAGGTATCTCTCGATGATTATCCCGTTTCTGTCGATTAAAAATGTCGTAGGGATTGAGAAGACCTTGAACTGTCTTGATACCTTGTTATCTGTATCTATCAGGATTGTGATATCACTCGGATTCTTTGATATATAATCCTTAATGACCGTGTAGGAGCGATCCGTTGATATTGCAACCACCTCGAGACCCTTATTCCTAAATTCCCTGTAAAGATTATTCAACGACGGCATCTCGGCACGGCAGGGAGGACACCATGTAGCCCAGAAGTTCAGGATCACCACCTTTCCCCTGAGAGAGGAAAGATTGAAGGGTCTATTGTTAATGTCCTTAAGTGTAAAGTCAGGTGCTTTTTTCCCTATAAGATCTTCGATGTCCCATGGATTAGGCGGTGCAGCCGATAATAACGTGTAAATACAAAATAGGTTTACAATCTGAAAAGCCAGAAGACAGAATCTCTTCCAATACCTCAAGTAAAATCCTCCTTAACCAAATGATGCAGATATTGCACAGCATTATTTTAAAGCATTTTTGGATTACACAACTTTTTTCTTTGGTGCCGGTGGTGGGAGTCGAACCCACACGGGGTTTCCCCCACCGGATTTTGAGTCCGGCGCGTCTGCCAATTCCACCACACCGGCAATTAAACTTTTTTAGCTTATCACAAATAACCACAGTTTGAAAATAGAATCATTGCCATGCTAAGATAACACATTTCCCATTGTTGGTGAGCTTATCGAACCATATAAACCAAGGAGTTAATAATATGGCAGTGGTTATTCCCTTTAGGGGAATCTTATACAATCAAGAAATAGTAAGAGGAAGTGATGTTGTGGCACCTCCCTATGACATTATTACACCGGAAACGAGGGAGATTCTATATAAAAAAAGCCCATATAATATCGTAAGAATAGATGCTGGTGAAGAAAGACCCTCAGATACTGACTCGGACAATAAATACACAAGGGCTGCTAAATATCTCACGGAGTGGCTCGAAAAGGGCATCCTGAAGAGATCGAACCAACCGTGCTTCTATGCCTATGAGATGGGATATCAGCTGTATAATGAAAAAAAAAGGCTCAGGGGTTTTTTCGGTCTTGTGAGGCTCGAAGAACTCGGCAAGGGTGTTTATCCTCACGAATGTACTCATTCAAAGCCAAAGGCCGATAGACTAAGGTTAATGATGACCTGCCTCGCAAATACGAGCCCTATATTCTCACTTTATCATAGTGATAAAAAGATAGCATCCAAAATAATCAATGAGGTCTCTAACAGTACTCCCTATATAGAGGCAACTGAAGAAGATGTGACTCACAGACTCTGGATTATAGACGATAGTAATTATATCGAGGCCATTAAATCTGAGCTTTTGGATAAACCTATTCTGATAGCTGATGGACATCACAGATATGAGACAGCCCTGGAGTTTCAGAGGATAATGACAGAACGTTCAGAGACTGTAAAGGGAGACGAACCCTTTAACTTTGTCCTGATGTTTCTGGCTAATATATCCGAGGGAGATATAACGATTCTTCCTGCCCACAGGTTGATTCGTTACAAAGGGACAGACCTGATAGACCGTTTGAAAGGCTATTTTGATATGTATAAAATATCACCTGAAGATGATATAATTGAATCAATCAGGGGAAAGGATAGAACCTTCGGTCTCATAATAAAGGGAGAGGAGATGGGTTATCTGCTAAAATACAAAGGGGACAATATGGAAGAGGTTAATCCTGTTTTGAGAGATCTCGATGTAGTTATTCTGCACGACCTTGTTTTCAAGAAACTCCTCGGTGTATCAGAGGTGCATTATGAAATGGATTATAAGGTCTCGAAGTCGCTTGTCTCAAGGGGAGAGTACGATGCTGCCTTCTTTCTCAATCCTACAAAGGTAGAGGATGTAGAGAGAGTTGCCCTGTCCTCAATGAGAATGCCACCTAAATCGACATATTTTTATCCAAAGGTAATAACAGGTTTCGTTATAAACAGCTTGAAAAACTAATGTAAGGAGGATTTTATGTCAGTAAGGATAGGAATTAATGGATTCGGTCGCATAGGAAGGAACTTTCTAAGGGCAAGCATAGGGAACAGCGAACTTGAGATCGTGGCAATAAATGACCTAACAGACTCAAAGACCCTTGCCCATCTCCTGAAATACGATTCTGTTCATGGCATATTCGGTGCAGAGGTAAGGTCAACAGATAAAAGCATTATTGTAAATGGCAGGGAAATAAAGGTTCTTGCCATCACCGAGCCATCACAGATTCCATGGAAGGATATGAAGGTAGATATAGTCCTGGAGTCTACAGGTAGATTTACAGACAGGGCAGGGGCAATGAAGCATATCGATGCAGGTGCAAAATGGGTTATTATATCCGCCCCTGCAAAGGACCCAGATGTTACGGTCTGTATGGGTGTAAATGAAGAGATGCTCGATAGGGAAAAGCACAGAATCATATCGAACGCCTCCTGTACAACGAACTGTCTCGCCCCTGTTGCAAAGGTTATTCATAAGGAATTTGGCATTTTAAGGGGATTAATGACAACTATCCATTCTTATACAAATGACCAGAGGATTCTTGATCTCCCCCATAAGGACCTGAGGAGGGCCAGAGCAGCAGCCTTGAATATGATACCCACGACAACAGGTGCAGCCAAGGCGGTGGGTCTCGTCCTTCCCGAACTTAAGGGAAAGCTCGATGGCATGGCTATCAGGGTGCCTACCCCTAATGTGTCGGTTGTTGACCTTGTAGCAGAACTTTCAAAGGATGCCACTGCAGAAGATATAAACAATGCCCTCAAGACAGCATCGGAGGGCCCGATGAAAGGTATAATTCAGTATTCCGAAGATCCCCTCGTATCAACAGACCTCAACGGAAATCCTCACTCAGCAATAATTGATGCTACTGTCACAAAGATAATTGAGGGGAAGATGGTCAAGGTTATTGCCTGGTATGACAATGAATGGGGTTACAGTAGCAGACTAAGGGACCTCATGTTATATCTTGTAAAGTAATATAAAGAGAGGTATTCCATGATAAGAAAGACAGAAAATATTATACCTACTGGAGACATACTCAAAAAAATGACTATCGAAGACCTTAATCTTAAGGGTAAGAGGGTTTTTATAAGGGCTGATTTCAACGTTCCCCTCGATGAGAATCTGAAGATCACCGATGACAGGAGGATACGGTCAACACTGCCTACAATAAATTATGCTATCGACGAAGGAGCAAAGGTAATCCTTGCCTCCCATCTCGGTAGGCCAAAAGGTAAGGTGTCACCGAGATTGAGCCTTCAACCTGTTGCAAAGAGGCTAGGGCGGCTTCTCGATAAGGATGTCATCTTTTTAGAGGACTGTATAGGCCAGAATGTTGAAAATGTCGTTTCAAGAATGAAGAACGGGGATGTAGTGTTACTTGAAAATCTGAGATTTCACCCTGAAGAGGAAAAAAATGATGAGGGATTTGCAAAGGCCCTTGCTAATCTCGCTGATTTTTATGTTAATGATGCCTTTGGAGCCTCACACCGTGCTCACGCCTCGATCGTCGGTGTCCCCAAGTTTTTACCTGCTGCAGCGGGATTTCTGCTGAAAAAGGAGATAGAATATCTTAAAGGTGTTGTGACAAGCCCTGTAAGGCCCTTTGTTGCAATCTTAGGTGGCGCCAAGGTCTCGGGCAAGATAGGTGTACTTGAGAACCTCGCTGACAAGGTTAACAAGGTCATTGTTGGTGGGGGTATGGCCTTTACATTTATTAAGGCTATGGGTTATGAGATCGGTAATTCCCTTGTTGAGATGGACATGCTCGACCTTGCCAACAAGATAAGAGAAAAATTAACACAAAATAATGTAAAGTTCTATTTACCTGTTGATTGTGTTATCGCCCAGAGTATGGAGCCAGGTGTTGAGACAAAGATAGTAACAACCCAGGAGATCCCTAAGGGATGGCTGGCACTTGATATAGGACCTGCCTCGGTCAGGCTATTTTCGGAGGCACTTCAGGATGCGAAAACAATCATATGGAATGGGCCCATGGGTGTATTCGAACTTGATGCCTTTTCGAGAGGCACCTTTGCCGTCGCCCGTGCCGTTGCAGATGCCTATGCCTTGACAATAGTTGGCGGAGGAGACACCGACCTCGCTGTTCACAGGGCAGGCGTATCGGATTCCATATCCTTTATATCAACAGGAGGTGGTGCCTCTCTACAGTTACTGGAAGGCAAAGAACTACCTGGTATCGCAGCCCTGAGCGACAAAAAAGAATAAATTATTTACAAGAAACCTGTAGTTCTGAATCAGTGATCTTATGAGGTAGCCTTATATCTTCATGAGAAAGGATGCCCCTCTTCATCTCAACAACAGAAGGATTCTTACTTTCAAACCGCTTTATCAGGTACGATGCAGCCTTATCAGGTTTTATGGTATCACCGCAAGTAAAGATATCGACAGCGGCATATCCATATTCAGGCCACGTGTGAATAGACAGGTGGGATTCTGCTATAACCACCATACCACTGATTCCAAAGGGACTGAATTCATGGAAGGAAATATCAATTATCGTTGCCTTTGCCTCTTTAGCCGCTGAGACAAGGGCGTCTCTAACATCTTCGAGGCTCTGAAGGATTGAAGAATTGCAATCCTTTAATTCAACCAATAAGTGTGTACCTAAAGCATACAATTCACTACCTCCCTTTAGGGATTAAGGAGCGAATCACTCCTTCCGTTGATTTATTAGATATGAAAAATACCTTAAATGCGAATAATTTGTCAAGACCACGCGTTTCCTCAAAAATAATCTCTTCGAAAAGGTATTGTTTCCTCATAATTGACAAAAAAGGCAACCATCCTTTAAA
>JBKBUB010000063.1:0-7654 GCA_046290925.1 Thermodesulfovibrionales bacterium
TTTAAAGGATGGTTGCCCTTTTTGTCAATTATGAGGAAACAATACCTTTTCGAAGAGATTATTTTTGAGGAAACGCGGCCTATTGACATAAGATTTTTATTTTCTTTATAATGTGAGTAAACATTCACTTACAAAGAGATGAAGAATGAAAATGATTAAAAACGGTTCGAGGCTCAGCGGGGATATAAGGAAGGAGCAGATAGTGGAGGCTGCTCTAAAGATTATCGCCAACCGCGGAGTCAAATCTCTTACTACGGCGGCAATAGCCGAAGAAGTAGGTATTTCCGAGGCAAATCTGTACAGGCATTTTAATAGTAAGGATGAAATACTTCAGGGTACCGTGGAAAAGATCGGAGAAGGGCTGTTGGGTAATCTCGATGCTGTTTCAGTAATGACTAATACCTCGCCCCTTGAGCGTCTCAAGAGGCTGTTTATACTTCACCTCGACTACATTGACAGAAATGAAGGAATTCCACGGCTTGTATTCTCGGAGGAGATGCACATAGGTAACGAGAATCTAAAAGAAAAGCTCTTAAACACAATCGGTTTATATTCTGCCAGGGTAGAATCGCTTATAAAGGAAGGCCAGAAGGCCGGTCTGATAAGAAGGGATATGGAACACTCTTCAGCCGCCCTGATGTTTATAGGCATGATACAGATACTCACTATGAAGTGGTCATTGAGCGGTTTTTCATTCTCCCTTGTGGATGAAGGGAAGAAGCTCTGGAGAAATTTTGAGAAGTGCCTGTCGGTCAAGTAATTTTTAGTTAAAGTAAGTGAATATTCACTTTTCAGGAGGTGGTTGCAATGAAGAAGATATTGATTTTTATATCACTGTTATTTGTGTCAAGCACAGCGTATGCGGAGATGAATAAAACATCCTATACCCTTTCAGATGCTATCGAATTTGCCGTCAAGAATAATCCCATGATTATACAGTCAAGCAAGGATGTTGAAATTGGAACTTATGGGATCAGCGAGGCAAAGGCAAACAAAATGCCACGTCTGGATTTCACCAGCGGAGCGACAAGATACCGCTATGCCTCGCCAATAACTCCTATTTCAGGCTCGCCTCTTAAGGGCCCTGGTTTCCCTGAGTTCGACAGCAATATATACGATTTTGGGGTTTCTTTTATACTGCCATTATACAGAGGAGGAAGGCTTGATGCAGGAGTAACAATTGCAGAGATCAAAAAATCTATCGCAGAAGACATGCTCCGTATGAGCAAACAGGATCTTATCTATAACCTCATAAATGTCTATTACAAAATTCTTCAGCTTGAAAAGCTTCTTGAGGCAAACGAGGCATCGGTAAGACAGCTCGAGGCACATAAAAAGAATGTAGAGATTTTCCTTCAGGCTGGCATTGTACCAAAGGTCGAGTTATTAAAGACAGAGGTGGAACTTGCCCATACAAAACAGAATGTCATTGTTATAAAAAACAGCATCGAGAGTTCATACGAGCTTTTAAAGACGCTCATGGGAATAGAGGACATTAGCAGAAAAATATCCGTTGTCCATGAAAATTTGCCTGCAAATAAATATCCTGCCATTGAAGAAGCCGTTAAAAAGGCATTCTCTCTGAGACCCGATTACAATGCTGTTTTAAAGAAAAAGAGGCTTGTTGAGGAAAAGGTCAAATTCGCACAGGGCAAAAGGCTTCCAAGCATTTATCTGAGCAGCGAATATTCTGAAAGGTCAGGAGATAGTTTTGAATTCAAAGAAAACTGGAACCTTGCATTGAGGCTTTCTGTGCCTATTTTTGATGGAGGGCTTATAAGGTCGGAAATCAGTAAAGAGAAAAAGGAGATGGAGAAAGTAAAGGAAGAAGAGAGGTCTCTAAGACTCGATATAATTCGTGAGATAAAGGATTCCTATCTGAACATAGAAAATGCCAATGAGAGGATAGGGGTTTCGCAAAAGGCTGTTGAAGAGGCTAAAGAAAATCTGAGGATAGAGGTTCTTAAATATGAAACTGGCTCTGGTACAAGCACTGATGTGATTGATGCACAGACTATGCTTTTAAGGGCTGAGACAGACTATTTGCGGGCAATATACGATAAAAACATAGCCATAGCATCTTTGAGAAGGGCTATTGGCGAAGATATATACGAGGAGGCATCTAAATGAAAAAGAAATTATTAATCATTGGAGTTGTTGTTTTAATAGGTGTTGCGGTCTTCCTGATAAGTCGGTTCGGCGGCAAGCAGGAGCAAGGGGTGTTAACTGTTTCCGGGAATGTGGAGGTGACGGAAGTGAATATGGGATTTAAGACATCGGGCAGGGTTGTGGAGCTTCTGGTAGAGGAAGGTCAAAAGGTTAGAAAAGGAGACAGACTTGCGATTCTTGACAGCGCGGAGGTTGAAAGTCAGGTGGCGCAGCACAGGGCCTATCTGAATGAGACCATAGCAAGGCTTCAGGAGTTAAAGTCTGGCTCAAGGCCACAGGAAATAGAGCAGGCAGAAGCAAATGTGAAATATGCAGAGGCAGAGCTGATTAAGGCTAAAAAGGATTTTGAGAGGGCTGAAGTCCTTTATAAAAACGATGCAATATCAGCCCAGCAGATGGATACTGCAAAGAAGGTCTATGACACTGCTCAATCACAGCATAAGAAGGCACTTGAGGCACTGAGCCTTGTAAAAGAAGGACCGAGGAAGGAAGATATAAGGGCTGCAGAGAATCGTGTGAAACAGGCAGAGGCAGCATTGAAGGCAGTCGAAGAGAGATTGAAGGATACGATACTTTATGCGCCTATATCGGGCGTAATCCTGAGGAAGAATATTGAACCTGGAGAGACTGTTGCACCAGGAATTCCTGTTTATACCATAGGCGATCTTGAAAATCCATGGGTGAAGGTTTATGTAAAAGAGGATAAGCTCGGACTTGTTAAACTTGGACAAAAGGCAGAGATTACAACTGATTCCTATCCCGGGAAAAAATATGACGGCACTGTGACATATATATCATCAGAGGCTGAATTTACTCCAAAGAATGTCCAGACTCAGGAGGAGAGGGTGAAGCTCGTTTTTGGCGTGAAGGTGAGTGTGAGGAATATAAGTGATGAGTTAAAACCTGGCATGCCCGCAGATGTGAGGATATTCTTAAAATGAAGGAAGCCATTGCAATAAAGACCTCTAACCTGACAAAGGTATTTGGTAATAACGCTGCCGTTAATAATCTCAACCTTGAGATTAAAAAGGGCGAGCTATTCGGACTTGTTGGGCCTGATGGTGCTGGAAAGACAACCATCATGCGGCTTCTTACAGGAATAATGGAGCCCACCTCAGGCGAGGCATGGGTTGTAGGCCATTCTATTTCGAATGAGGGTGAGAGGATCAAGGAGAAGATTGGCTATATGTCACAGAGGTTCGGTCTCTATGAAGACCTTACGGTTTTTGAAAATATCATATTCTATGCAGACCTTTATGAAGTGCCGATGAAAGAACGTCCAGAAAGGATCGATAGGCTGCTCGGCTTCAGCAATCTCACGCCCTTTAAAGGAAGGCTTGCAGGAAGGCTCTCAGGAGGTATGAAGCAGAAGTTAGGACTTGCCTGTGCATTAATCCATACTCCCGAAGTTCTTTTCCTTGATGAGCCTACAAATGGCGTTGATCCTGTTTCAAGGAGGGATTTCTGGAGGATACTCTATGACCTTTTGAAAGAGGGTGTAACCATCTTTGTCTCCACTGCATACCTTGATGAGGCAGAGCGGTGCACAAGGATCGGCCTTATCCATAAAGGGAAAATACTAATGGAAGGCAACCCTGCGGAACTTAAAAACTCATTTGGATTGCCTGTGATAGAGCTCTTAACAGATGCCTCGAGAAGGGCTGGTGAAATCGTTAAAGGCATTAATATTGTTAAAAGCGTGAGTGTTTACGGTGACAGATTACATATAGCTATTGCGGAGATGAAACATGTTACCGAGATTATAGATAGATTAAGGGATGAGAAGATTGATGTAAGGGACTACAGAAGGATTCTTCCTTCTATAGAGGATATATTTATCTCAAAAATAGCTTTTCTTGAGTCAGGAGAAGGTGCAAAAACTAATAATGTCGATCATTAAATTTTAAAAAGGGGGTTTTCGTAAGGAGACAAAGTCCCCCTTACGGCAAAGAGATGAGAAACGAGGATATAGCAGTAAAGATTGAAGGCTTGACAAAGAAGTTCGGAGACTTTGTGGCTGTGGATAATATTAATCTGATTGTCAAGCGCGGGGAGGTCTTCGGATTTCTCGGCCCTAATGGTGCTGGGAAATCGACAACAATAAAGATGCTGTGCGGGCTCCTGCTGCCAACAGGCGGGAATGGTTTTGTTGGAGGATATGACATCATGAGAGAGTCTGAAGAGATAAAAAAGACCATAGGCTACATGTCACAGAGGTTCTCACTTTACGATGATCTCACGGTTGTGGAGAATATAAGCTTTTTCAGCGGTATTTATGGAGTTTCAGGTAACAGGAAAAAAGAGAGGATGAAGTGGGTCTTAGAAATGGCAGGGCTTAAAGACAGGAAAGATATGATAACGAGGACGCTCCCAGCAGGTTTCAAGCAGAGACTTGCCCTTGGATGTGCTGTCTTACATGAACCTCCAATAATATTCCTTGATGAGCCCACATCTGGTGTTGACCCTATTTCGAGAAGAAACTTCTGGAACCTCATATATAACATGTCAAAGGCTGGCACAACTGTATTTGTTACGACCCATTATATGGACGAGGCTGATTACTGTGACAGACTTGCGCTCATATACAGAGGAAAGATCATTGCTGATGGCACACCAGATGAATTAAGAATGCAGTACATGAAGCAGAATGTTTTAGAGATAGAAGTTGACAGGTTTGTGGAGGCGATGGAAATACTGCAGAAGGAGGGAATAGAAGCAGCGATTTTTGGAAACCTCCTGCATGCGATTATATCGGATGCGAGGAGTGGTATACCGATGATTAAGAGGATACTGGAATCATCAAATATAAGGGTGGCAGGGATTGAAAAGATTCCGCCATCGCTTGAAGATGTATTTGTAACATTGATAGAGGAGGCATAGTCCGTAAGGGGGATATTGTTCCCCTACGAGAACCCCTTTGAAAAATTTCAGAGGGTAGGATTACATAACATGAAATTTCTCAGAATAAAGGCAATAGCAAAAAAGGAAATAATCCAGATAAGGCGTGATCCACTAAGCCTTGCAATGGCATTTCTTATGCCTGTGATACTCCTTTTTATCTTTGGGTATGCAATAACCCTTGATGTGAATAATCTCAGAACTGTCGTCTATGATCAAGACAGAAGTAGCCTGAGCAGGGAGCTTGTTGCTGAGTTGGAGGAGTCTGGCTACTTCACTATTGTAGGCAATGCAGATGACCACAGAGATATTGATAAATACCTCGATTCCGGTAAAGCACAGGTTGCAGTCTGGATACCCGATGACTTTTCGAAAAAAATAAAAACAAGGAAAGATGCCGAACTTCAGGTAATAGTGGACGGAAGCGATTCAAACACAGCAACCATAGCACTCGGATATATAACAGCAATATCAGAACTGTATTCACAGAGGATAAAGGGGAGCAGGATAATCCCTTTTATAGACCCCCGTGTGCGCGTATGGTATAATCCTGAGCTCAAATCGAGGAACTACATAATACCGGGGCTTATAGCAGTTATTATGGCAGTGATTGCAGCACTCCTTACATCACTCACCATCGCGAGGGAGTGGGAGAGGGGGACTATGGAGCAGTTGATATCAACGCCTGTAAAGACGCCAGAACTTATCATGGGAAAACTCCTGCCTTATTTCTTTATCGGATTTATCGATGTTGCACTGTCTGTCATAATGGCTGTCTTTGTATTTGAAGTTCCTTTAAGGGGTAATATTTTTCTACTTGCTGTGCTTTCGTCCATATTTTTGTTTGGAGGCCTGAGTCTCGGCATACTCATCTCCATTGCCGCAAAATCTCAGCTTGTGGCAAGCCAGATCTCAATGGTTGTTACATTTCTCCCGGCGTTTCTCCTCTCAGGATTCATGTATGCCATAGCGAACATGCCCAAATCATTACAGATGATAACTTATATAATACCCGCTCGGTACTTCGTATCGATATTGAAAGGAATATTTCTTAAAGGGAACACCCTCAGATTTTTAATCCTTGAGACGATTCTTCTAACAATCTTTGGTTTGATTGTCTTTGCGCTTGCAAATAAAAAATTCAAAAAGCGGATAGCTTAAATGTTTGAGAGAATAAAGCAGATGATAATAAAGGAGTTCATCCAGGTCTTCAGGGACAGGAGGATGATAGCCATCGTCTTTTTAACCCCTGTAATGCAGCTGCTCGCCTTTGGCTATGCAGTTACAACAGATGTTAACAATATTTCAACTGCAATATATGACCCTGATAAATCATACGAGAGCAGGGAGCTTGTGAAAAAGCTGGAGTCATCAGGATATTTCGATATCAGGTACTTTGCCGACTCTCCTGACGAGATGCAAGAACTGCTCGACAGGGGAAGGATAACCGCTGCCATTCAGATAAACAGGGGGTTTTCATCGGATTTAAAAAACAATAGGCAGACGGAGATTCAGATACTCGTTGACGGGACCGACTCCAATACTGCTACAGTTGCCATGGATTACGCAAACAGGATCATTATGAAATATGCAAAGGACATGGGAGCGCAAAGAATCGAGCCTGTGAAGATCGATCTGCGCACAAGGGCGTGGTATAACCCTGATTTGAGGAGCAGGAACTATAATGTGCCCGGAGTTATTGCCATAGTGATAATGCTCACATGCCTTTTGCTCACATCAATGGCAGTCGTCCGAGAAAGGGAGATAGGCACTATGGAGCAGCTCATGGTCACACCATTAAAGCCCATAGAATTGATGCTCGGCAAGACCATTCCCTTTGCCATTATAGGTTTCTTCGATGTATTCCTTGTGACAATGGTGGGCCTGTTCTGGTTCGATATTCCAATAAAAGGCCCTATTCAACTGATGCCTTTGGCTACAGCGATCTATCTCCTGTCAGTGTTGGGCATAGGTCTTTTCATATCCACCATATCAAGAACCCAGCAGCAGGCAATGATGGCAACTTTCCTTTTTTATATTCCTGCTGTCCTGCTTTCTGGATTTATGTTTCCGATAGAGAATATGCCTGAGATAATCCAGTATGGGACTTACATAAACCCCCTCAGATATTTTCTCGTGATAATAAGGGGCATATTTTTAAAAGGCAATGGCATTGCTATTCTATGGCCGCAGATGTTATCGCTGCTTTTGCTTGGTATAATTGTTATGACCCTAAGCTCACTCAGGTTTAGAAAGAGGATCGGGTAGAATGTATCTATCAATAAAAACCAACCGCTATTCGCAGCGGTATAAAAAGGAGGATCAAGGTGAGAACAAGGGTAAGTTTTATCAGAGTTGTGATGGTACTAACAATTAGTGTGTTTATCTGGTTTGTCCCAAATATCGCCATTGCCCATTGCGATACCCTTGAAGGTCCTGTGGTAGCTGCTGCAAAAGAGACAAAGAAGCATGCAGATGAAAGTGTCGAGGCGGGCCGTAAATTCGTTGAGGCTTATGTTGAATTCACCCATTATGTTGAAAGATTGTATATGGATGCTACAGGTAAAACTCAACATCACGAAGAGAA
>JBKBUB010000064.1:0-7634 GCA_046290925.1 Thermodesulfovibrionales bacterium
TATGCAACTGGTGGGTTCATAAATGCCCATGTACAGAGGTTCTGTAAGGAAAAGGGGATAGAATTCACGAGGTCAAGGCCCTACAGGAAGAATGATTCACCCTATGTAGAGAGCAAGAACTGGTCGATGGTAAGGGCCTATACAGGATGGAGGAGGTATGACACAGAGGAGGAATTGGAGATCCTGAAGAAGCTTGAAAGACTGATAGCAGTAAGGCAGAATATCTTTATGCCACAGATGAAACTAACATATCGTCACAGAGAAGATAGCAAGGTGGTAAAGGCCTATGAGATGGATATACCCCTAAGGAGGGTTTTAAGCCTTGAAGGTGTTCAGGCAGAAAGGAAAGACAAGCTTACAAGATTAAGGAGTTCTATAGATATCGTAAGACTTTCAGAGGAAATAGAGAGACTGTCAGAGGATTTATCTAACGCATATGAGAAGAAACTCAGGAGGTTTAGAAATGCTTCTTAAGCAAGTATTAGCCACTTGCATACCACTGGTTTGGGATATTGCCCTCCCTTCGCTCTGTCGCTCAAGGATGATAACTCCAGTCGGGCTACGCCCTCCTTCCGTTATCATCCTTCTCTACCAAGGGGATTCGGTATATAATCCTACATCTATTTCGAAGAGATTTTATTTTGAGGAAATACGAATCATTGAGATCCTCTACGCTCAATCAAAAAGGTTTGTGGTATATTTACAGATGTTTTTTTATGGTATGAAGAGAAAAGTGCCACATTATGGCTGGCTTATAGTGCTTTCAGGCACCTTATGTATCTTTGCCTGCCTCGGCCTCGGTCGATTCACGATAGGGATGATTTTGCCATCAATGGCTACCTCTCTCGGACTCACTTACTCCCAGATGGGTCTCATCAGCACAGCAAACTTTGTTGGTTATCTTATCTCTGTTTTTGTCTCGGGCATCATAGTTAGAAAAACAGGAGCAAGGAGTCTTATCTTCTCTGCCCTTTTGATCGTTGGCTCCTCAATTGGCAGCGGCGGCATTAGCAGGGAGTAGTCTCAAGAGAGTAACAGAGAAGGCGCATTAAGCTAACAAACTCTCTTAACAAAGGATTCGAGTTCCACCAACTTTTTGTAGAGCCTCTCGAACTCTTTTAGGTTAAGTGACTGTTGCCCATCAGATAATGCCTGTTCCGGTTCAGGATGAACCTCTATCATGACCCCATCGGCGCCTACTACAATTGAGGCTAAGGCCATAGGTGAGACGAGGGATCTTTTACCTGTGGCATGACTTGGGTCAAAGATGACCGGTAAATGTGAGAGGGACTTTGTAAGTGGAATTACAGATAGGTCTGATGTATTTCTTGTTAATGTCTCGAAGGTTCTTATCCCTCTCTCGCAGAGGATTACATCAGGATTTCCCTCAAGTAAAATATACTCGGCAGAGGCAAGCCATTTCTCTATCGTGGCAGAAAGCCCCCTTTTAAGGATAACGGGCCTCTTTGATCTGCCTACCTCTTTTAACAGATCAAAGTTCTGCATATTCCTCGCTCCGATCTGGAGTATATCAACAACCTCTGATACCTTACCAACGTGTTCAGGACTCATTACCTCTGTAACCGTAATAAGCCCTGTTTCCCTCTTTACTTCAGAGAGAAGCTTTAACCCCTCGTCCCCTAATCCCTGAAAACTATGAGGACTTGTTCTCGGCTTGTAGGCTCCACCTCTTAATACATTTATGCCGAGTTTTTTTAACAGTTTTGCTACCTTGAAGACCTGTCCCCTGTTTTCGACCACGCAGTGGCCTGCTATTATAAGGAATGGGGATTTTCCACCAACTGAGATATCGCTGTTTAATCTCACAACCTATCTGAGGGATGGAAGTCTCTCTTACAAGCTTATAAGGCTTTGTCACGTGTATGATCTCCAGAATCCCCTTGAGATTTCTAAGGGGTGTATCATCAACCCATCCTTGATTGCCTATTACTCCAATGGCTGTTCTCTCAGAACCTGGGATAGCAACAGGCTTAAGACCCAAGGATATGATTGTATCTTTAACCATTTCTATATCCCTTGAGGTTGCACCTTGATGCATAACAATAAGCATAATCTATGATAACATAATCAATCTGGGAACTCACCTTGTTTTATATCTGTGCTGTTTGTACCAGAGGGCTGACAAGAGAGAGCAATAAAAATCATATTGATGTAAAATAACCTTATAGTGATTGAGATATGATTCAGTAAATAGGTAAAGTGATGAATCGGTGAAGTGGCCTGTTCACCTATTCACCTTAGAAAGGTTTTGTGATATGGAGATAATCTTTTTGGTTATAGGTTTGGTGATAGGCGGTGCAGTGGTATGGTTTATTGCAATATCACGTCTAAAAGGAAGATTTTCTCAACAGATTTCTCATGTCCAAACTGACTATTTGAGACAGATTGCAGAGGTCGAGGGAAGGGCAAAGGGTGCAGAGGCGGTTATAAATGAGTTGAGGCAACAGGTTCAACAAAGGGAATCAGATATCAACCAGATAAGAACCGAGCTTGACAGGGAGAGACAGCAGAGGGTTGAAACTGCTACGAGGCTTGAGGAGGCTCAAAAGAATCTTGAGGAACAGAAGGCAATGATAGAATTAATGAAGGCAGAGTTGACAGACACTTTCAGGGCCCATGCATCAGCAGCATTAAAGAGTAGTAACGAGGATTTTCTGAAGCTTGCCTCGGAACACTTAGGTAAGATCCTTGCAGAGACAAAGGGTAAGCTTGGGGAACACAAGGAGGCGTTGGATGGTACTATAAGGCCACTTCAGGAGATGCTAAAGAGGTATGAAGAGCAGATTCAGTTGATAGAGAAACAGAGACATGAGAGTTTTGGCAGTCTTGCCCAGCAGATTCGTGCCCTTTCATCCATGCAGGAGCAGTTGCAAAAGGAGACCAGCAATCTCGTGACTGTCCTCAGAAGGCCAAAGGTGAGTGGCTCATGGGGCGAGATAGGTCTTAGAAGGGTTGTTGAGCTTGCTGGAATGACAGCATACTGCGATTTTTATGAGCAGGAGTCTGTCTCCACTGACACAGGTAGACTCAGGCCTGATATGATTGTTCGCCTTCCAAATGGCAGGGAGATCGTTGTAGATGCTAAGGCGCCTGTTGATGCTTACCTCAATGCTGTTTCAGCCTCATCAGAAGAAGAAAGAAAAAAGGCGATAGCAAGCTATATTTCTCAGATCAGAAATCATATGGCTATGCTGAGTTCAAAGGCATACTGGGATCAGTTTAAACACTCTCCCGAGATGGTTATTATGTATCTTCCTGGCGAGTCTTTTTTCAGTGCTGCCCTGGAGCATGACCATAAATTGATTGAAGACGGAAGTACAAAAAGGGTTATAGTCTCGACACCAACAACATTTATAGCACTTCTCAAGGCAATAGCATATGGCTGGCAGCAGGAGCAGATCACAAAGAGCGCACAGGAGATAAGCAACCTTGGTAAGGAATTGTACGAGAGATTTTCGGTTGTCCTTGAGCATTTCTCAAAAACAGGGATAGCGATAAGAAAGGCTGTTGAGTCATATAATGAGGGTGTGAGGTCGATGGAGTCGAGGCTTATTCCATCTATAAGAAGGTTCAAGGAGCTCGGGGTTTCGACTCAGAAGGATATAGTGTCTCTTGCTGAAATCAGCCAGAGCACAAAGGGTATTGAGCATATTGAAATCGAATTTGATAAAGGCAAATAAACCTTAATGATGCATAAATTCGGAGGCTGGTCATCGCTTATCGTTCATAGTTCATAGCCAGAAGCTATGAGCCAAGAGCCATGAGCTAATTGCCAATTTTGAGGTAGATTCTGTTGGAAAAAGGTCTCAGAGGATACAAGGATCATTACAGGGAGGCAAGATGTCCCTTCTGTAATATGCCCATTCAGATGCCACTAACGATCAGGACAGAGTTTGGAGAATTTATAGGTGGAAGTTGTGATTGTGGTGCTGTCTATGCCTGTGATCTAACAGGTCATAATATGGGTGAGGCCCTTCTTGATGCATTAGTTTATGCCTGCGATAACGACTGGAGCATGGTTTTTAATATAGATTCGGATGATTACAGTGAGGCTGTTTTTAATTATGATATCAACACTCACAGGATCTGGAATATCAGGGATATAAGGAGAGATCAAGGGGGGAAGATAATTTTTATAAGGATAAAGAAAAAAAATTGATTTATTAGTTATTTTTATTTGACCATATCTGTGTTATTATATTAATGTTTTAAGATTTCAATTCTACGGGATCTTCAAGGGAATAAAGAAAGGGGATTTTTCCCGTTATAGAACAAATCTAAAAGGAGGTTTCAAATGCCCAGTTTGGAGTTTCAGGGAAAACAGTACGAGGTTGATGATGATGGTTATTTAACAAATCTTGATGATTGGAGCAAGGAACTCGCAGAGCACATAGCAAGTCTTGAGGGGATACAGCTTACAGAGGCACACTGGGAAGTTATTAATTTCCTCAGAGACTACTATCAGAAGTACCAGATTGCTCCTATGATTAAGATTCTCGTAAAAGAGATCGGTAAGGTCATGGGTCCTGAAAAGGGAAACACAAAGTATCTCTACGAATTGTTCCCGGCTGGACCTGCAAAGCAGGCATGTAAGATCGCAGGCTTACCGAAGCCAACAGGTTGCGTGTAATTGCCTTTGAGAGGTAACGAGTTTATCTTCCCGTAAGCAGGGAAGGTGAGTAACCTGAGAAAGTATAGAACACGGCGTTAAGTTCTAACTTAAAACCTTTCAAATGTTGAAACGAGGGGGGTCTAATCGGATTATATGTCGTTACGTGAGATTCTTTTTGCAAAAAGATCGAACATAATAAGACAGTGGTTCGATGAGATCCTTTCCTCATACCCTCCTGATACGGTAAATTTCCTTAAGTCACAAAAAGACCCTTTCAGCAATCCTGTCGGAAATACTATAAGACAGGGGATAGAAGATCTCTTTAACGAATTGATAGGCGATAGTCCTATCTTTGAGTTATCTCCCGTGATGGATAACATAATAAGGATTAGGGCTGTTCAGGATTTTACCCCTTCTCAGGCAGTTTTTTTCATATTCGGCTTAAAGGATATCCTGAGGAGAGAACTCAAAGAGGAGTTAAAGAACGGCCTTTCTCAGGAATATATGGATTTCGAAAAGAGGATAGACAATCTTGCCCTTCTGTCTTTTGATCTCTTTATTCAATGTCGAGAAAAGATATACGAGCTTAAGGCAAAGGAGGTAAAGGATATGACCTTTAAGTTACTTGAAAGAGCAAAGATAATTTGTGGAGTTCAGGAATAACCTTTAGGGAAAGAGGGTGATAAAATGGGTGCAATGTTTGCTTTCTTAGTAGTTGCGGTCCTTATTGTCGTAGCCTTTATTGGTGTTAAGGTGGCGGGGCTTGCTTATCTCTTCGGTGTTGTCATACCCTATCTCGCCTTTCTGGTCTTTACTCTCGGGATGATATACAGGGTGGTAAAATGGTCTAAGTCTCCTGTTCCATTCCGCATCCCGACAACAGGGGGACAACAGAAGACACTTCCATGGATAAAGCCGAGCAAACTCGATAATCCTTCAACAGGGGCAGGTGTTATAGGAAGGATGTTACTCGAGATATTTCTCTTCCGCTCGCTCTTCAGGAACACAAGGACAGAGCTTCATCCAGGACCGAGACTTGCCCATAAATGGGAGAAGTGGTTGTGGCTTGCTGGTCTTGCCTTCCATTGGTCCTTTTTCATAGTTCTGCTTAGACATCTTAGATTCTTTACAAATCCTGTCCCGTCCTTTCTCAGAATTATAGAAAGCCTTGACGGTTTTCTTCAGATTGGGACTCCACGGCTGTTGATGACAGGACTGATCCTTCTCGGAGCTGTTATATATCTCCTTCTAAGAAGATTCTATATTCCTCAGGTAAGGTACATTTCGCTGCCTGCTGACTATTTCCCCTTGTTTCTGATTATTGCGATAGCTTCAACAGGCATATTGATGCGGTATTTCACAAAGGTTCATATCGTTGGTGTGAAGGAACTGACGATGGGTCTTGTTACTTTTAATCCGTCAATTCCCGAGGGTGTTGGCACGATATTCTTTATCCATATCTTTCTTGTTAGTACTCTCTTCGCTTATTTTCCCTTCAGCAAGCTCGTTCATCTCGGTGGGATATTTCTCAGTCCAACGAGAAACCTCGCCAATAATAACAGGATGGTATGGCATGAGAACCCCTGGAATTACCCTGTAAAGGTCCATACCTATGAGGAATATGAAGAGGAATTCAGAGAAAAAATGAAAATGGCTGAAATACCAGTAGAAAAGGAGTGAAGAGATGGCAACTAAGGCAAAACCACCAAAACCAGAGGAACTCGCAAAGATAAGTTATAAGCCCCCAGAAAAGGGGTGGATGGAGACAAAGGCCGAATTCAAACCCGGCATGTGGTGTTACGGAGCAAGGCCAAAGAATCTTCAGGCCGTAGACTTCCCGAATGCCCGAGAGTGGTCCCCAGCAGATGAGGACTGGAAACTCCCCGAGAATTGGAAGGAGATATTCCTGAACGGGATAAAGGAGAGGCTGGAAAGGTTCAGGACCTTCCATGTATTCATGGATATATGTGTGAGATGTGGTGCCTGTGCTGACAAGTGCCACTTCTTTGTGGGTGGTGGCGACCCAAAGAATATGCCTGTTCTAAGGGCTGAATTGCTCAGGTCCCTTTACAGGAAGTACTTTACTCCATCAGGAAAGATCTTTGGAAAGACCGCAGGTGCGAGGGAACTGACCCTCGATGTCCTTAAAGAGATCTGGTATTACTATTTCCAATGCACAGAATGCAGGAGATGCTCCCTCTTCTGTCCCTATGGTATTGACCAGGCAGAGATAACGATAATTGGAAGGGAACTTCTGAACCTCCTGGGACTTCAGACAGACTGGATATCGGGGCCTGTGGCGAATTGCTACCTGAAGGGTAACCACTTAGGTCTTGAACCCCATACCATCAAAAGCAATATAGAGTTCATGGTCGATGATATAGAGACGATAACAGGTATTAAGGTTAACCCCTCTTTTAACAGGAAGGGTGCAGAGATACTTTTTATAACCCCTTCTGGAGACCTCTTCGGGGTCCCCGGAGTGTATACCTGCATGGGCTATTTGATGCTCTTTCATGAACTGGGGCTCGATTATACATGGAGCACCTTTGCATCCGAGGGCGGTAACTTCGGTTTCTTCACCTCTCTCGAGATGGCCAAGAGATTGACAGCAAAGATCTACGCTGAGGCCAAAAGGCTGAAGGTGAAATGGATATTAGGTGGAGAGTGCGGTCATATGTGGAGGGTTTGGAACCAGTATCTGAACACCTTCTGGGGTCCTCCTGATTTCCTGGAGGAGCCTGTCTCACCGATTACAGGTACTAAGTTTGAAAATGCAAAATCTGCAAAGGTTGTTCATATATCAGAGTTTACTGCTGACCTCATAAGGCATGGAAAACTTAATCTTGACCCAAGCCGTAATGACCATCTCAAGGTCACCTTCCATGACTCATGCAATACATCGCGAGGGATGGGTATATTCGAGGAACCGAGATATATTATTAGGAATGTATGCAACCACTTCTATGAGATGCCAGAAAATACTATAAGGGAGAGGACA
>JBKBUB010000065.1:0-7603 GCA_046290925.1 Thermodesulfovibrionales bacterium
GAAGATACGTTGCAGCCTTCCGTCTCTGATGGTGCCTATCAGTGTTCTTATCGTATTGGAACCAACATCAATAGCAGCATGCATAATGAATTATTATAACCAAAACACATTTAACCCACCAGTTGCATAAATTTGGAGGCTGGCATGCCTCAAATGAATAGGTAAATGGGCTTAAGGCGATAGTGCGATAGTGCGACTGTGCTACAGTGCGACAGTCGCACCTCGCTCGGTTGCACTTTGCAGTCAGTTGTACGGTCGCACGGTCGCTCGGTCGCACTAAAATATCAGGCTAATTTTTGCAACGTTTGGGTTAAGATAATGTAGCGAACTATGAGCTATTATACTGAACTATCGCTTTCGTATAGGCTTAGAATTCAGGGTTGAAGATAAAAACTTTCCTGTTATATAATCGAATCATGAAGATACTCTTGCATATGTGTTGTTCCAACTGCAGTATCTACCCTTTAAAAAGCCTGCTGTCTAAAGACATAGATGTAAGGGGTTTATGGTTCAATCCAAATATTCATCCTGAGGATGAGTATGTTAGAAGACTCGATTCCCTTCAAAGACTTGAAAGACTATGGGGGCTTGATATCGAAATTATCGATCACTTCGGCCAGGATGAGTTTATTAAAAAAAACAAGAATGACGAAAACAGGTGCATGCGTTGTTACATGATGAGGCTCGAAAAAACAGCTATTCTTGCAAGAAAAATGGGCCTTGATGGTTTTACGACAACCTTACTTGTTAGCCCCTATCAGAAATTTGACCATATTATAAGTATAGGAAAGGAACTCGAGAGGATACATTCGATTTCTTTTTATATTGAGGACTTCAGGGTTGGATACAGGCAAAACATAGGTGTATCAAAGGAACTGGGACTTTACAGGCAGAAATACTGTGGTTGTATATATTCATTGGGTGAGGCGGTTCGACAGGCTCACCATGCGGATAGAATGAAATGAAGATGGAGGTTTTTATAGGAAAATTCCTTATCTTAGTTGGTGTTATCATAATAATAATCGGGGCAATCCTTCTCCTTGCGGGCAAGATGCCATACATTGGAAGGCTTCCTGGAGACATAGTAATTCAAAGGAAGAATTTTACCTTTTACTTTCCCCTTGCCACAAGCATCCTCTTGAGTTTGTTAATAACCTTTATTCTGTGGCTTATAGGGAGATTTAAATAGTGAAATTCCGATACCGCCTCGTTTCTCTTTTTTCGGTTTTAATATGCCTTTTAGGCATCAATTTCCAGGTTTATTCAGAGGTACAGGAAAGGAATTCTAAAGCTACGATAAAGGTTCTAATTCAGGATGAAAATCTCCCCTCTGTCCCAGCTAAGGATGAAAAGATTGCCCTTCTCGGCAATGTTAAGGGCGATTTTTTTGGCAGTGGCATAAGGTACTCCGGACAGATAGAGGTCTGGAGAGGAGAAAAGGGCCTCTATGTTGTAAATGAACTACCCCTTGAGGATTATGTAGAGAGCGTTGTTGCTGCAGAGGTTGGCACAGACTGGGAGATAGAGGCTCTAAAGGCTCAGGCTGTCATTGCAAGGACTTATGCTGTTTACAAGAAAACAGCAGTTGCTAATCAGTCTATGTATCATCTGACATCATCTGTGCTTAATCAGGTATACAAGGGGAATAATTCCCATTTCAAGGTAACATTTGCTGTACGTGCTACAGAAGGAGAGATACTGACTTACAACGGAAAACCAATAGAGGCCCTCTATCATTCAACCTGCGGGGGAAGGACAGAAAACCCTGAGGAGGTCTTTGGCAAAAAAATACCATATATGAAATCGGTTGAATCCAGATGTGACTTGTCACCATACTGGGTATGGGAGAGAAAGATACCCATTTCTGAGATAGAGAAGGCCCTCAATCTGAGCGGGATAAAGGATTTAGATATAAAAAACACGACATCCACTGGAAGGGCGAAAGATATAACTGTCAGGAAAGAGGAAGGTGATACAATAATAAAGGCAACAGACCTGAGACGACTCCTCGGCTGGAACAGGCTGCCGAGTACATATTTTGAGATCAAGAAAAATGGTGATTCTATTGTCTTTGAAGGGAAGGGATACGGCCATGGTGTTGGCCTCTGTCAGTGGAGCGCACTACAGATGGCTGCAGAGGGCAAAACTTACAGGGAGATTTTGGCCTTCTTTTATCCTGGAACCGAGATAATGCAATATGAAGGTAACTGACTTCGATTTTTCTCTTCCTGAAACATTCATTGCTAAGGAACCTGTCGAACCTCGTGACCGTTGCAGGCTTCTCGTATTGGACATTAAGGGTCGCATAGAGGACAGGTTTTTCTTTGATCTTCCTGATTACTTAGAAAAGGGTGATCTCCTGCTTCTAAATAATACAAAGGTTCTACCAGCGAGATTAACGGGAAGGAAAAAGACAGGAGGAAGGGTGGAATTCCTTCTCGTAAAGGAAACAGAGCCACTTACCTGGGAAATACTTTGCAGGGATAGATTTACTGGTTATCTCTATATTTCAGAAGGCTTTTCCGCTTATATAAAGGACGGAAAAACCGCTGTCTTTGAATATGCCGGGAATCTTATTGATAAATTATGGGAAATAGGTGATATGCCTTTACCTCCTTATATTAAAAGAAGGCCCGATAAGCGAGACAGGGATTGGTACCAGACCGTATTTGCAGAAAGGATAGGGTCTATAGCAGCACCTACAGCAGGCATCCACTTTACTCCTGAACTTATTAAGAAGATCAGGTCAAAGGGGGTATTAATTGGATTTGTTACTCTTCATGTTGGTAAAGGAACCTTTAAATCAGTAAAGGTAGAGGATGTTAAAGACCATAAGATGGATCCTGAGTATTTCGAGATAAGAAGGGATGTCATTAGGGCAATTGAGGAGACAAAAGCGGCACACAAAAGGGTCTTTGCTGTCGGAACCACAACAACTCGAGCGGTTGAAGGCCTTTTTACAAGCAATTGCAGAGAAAGCAGTAACGGCATGGTCAAGGGTGTAACCGATATCTTCATCTATCCTGGTTATAACTTTAAGGTCATTGATGCCCTGATAACGAATTTTCACCTTCCTCGCTCCACTCCGCTTTTCCTAACAGGAGCCTTTTGCGGGAGGGATAATCTGATGAAAGCTTACCGGTTTGCTATATCAAAGGGATATAGATTTTTCTCCTATGGTGATGCTATGCTTATCCTGAGGTAATAATGAAGCTCCACTTATCAAACAGGATATATCTGATTATCATTGTGGTTGTATCCATGACAATTGGATTTATTACAGGTTATCTTGTTGGCATGAAACATTCAGCAGCCCCTGCCTCATCAGAGCAGAACAAGCTTGGGGCCCAGATGTTACAGAGCGCACAGACCCAAAAAGGTGCATCATCAGAAATGCCATCTACTATAGATGTAAAGTTGCAGAGTCAGGAAGTGCCAACCAATCCTGCAGAAATGGTGAAGGCAGGGCCGGACAAATCTCTTGAAAATGAAAAGCCAAAGAATGACACAAAAAATATTCAGAATGAAAAAACATCTGAGGCAAATCAGGTACCTGCGGCAGTGAAGCAGGAGCATAAGAGTGGAGTTTATACTGTTCAGGCAGGTGCCTTTAAGAACGAAAAAGAGGCGGAGGCCTTAAAGACAAAACTTGAGAAAAAGGGATATAATATATATATATTGAAGGAAAGGAAGCCCAAAAAAGGAGTTCTCTTTAAGGTCAGGGTTGGTGATTTTGAGACAAAGAAAGAGGCTGAAATCTTTGCGGTAAAACTCAATAAAACAGAGGGCATTCAATCCTTTGCAGTAAAAAAATAAGAAAGGAGCCCGGGAAATCAGAGATTTTCAGGGATATTTGGTACGGTAACAACACAGATAGAACTTGACCAGGAAAGGGACCTGTCCCTCATTTATAGCGGTCTTAATAAAAACCTCAAGATAATTGAAGACTGCCTGAATGTAACCATAAGCTCGAGAGGTAATAAGATATTCATTCAGGGTAATGACCCTCAGACCCGCCGAGCAATCAATCTTATAAATGAGATCAGATCTTTGAGTAGAGAAGGTTTTAATCTCAATGCTGAAGACCTGCGACTTGCCCTGCAATCTGCTGCGCCTGATTCGGAGCCATCACTGAAGGAACTTTTTGCAAATAATATTGCAGTGGCATCGAAGAAGAGATTCATAATTCCAAAGACAGATGTTCAGAGGCAGTACGTTGAAGCAATAAAGACCAATGACATCGTGATTGGAATCGGTCCAGCCGGCACCGGGAAGACCTATCTCGCAATGGCAATGGCTATTAATTCCCTGCTGAAAAAGGAAGTTAGTAGAATCGTTCTGGCAAGACCAGCCATTGAGGCAGGCGAAAAACTGGGATTTCTTCCAGGAGACATATACGAGAAAGTAAATCCCTATCTGAGACCCCTTTATGACGCCCTCTTTGACATGATGGATGCTGAAAAGGCAGGCAAATTGATCGAGAAGGGAATAATAGAGATTGCTCCCCTTGCCTTTATGAGGGGCAGGACATTGAACGATTCCTTTATCATCCTCGACGAGGCACAAAACACCACATCGGAACAGATGAAGATGTATCTAACCCGACTTGGTTTTAATTCAAAAACAGTCATAACAGGTGATACAACACAAATAGATCTTCCCCACGGAAAGGTCTCGGGCCTTGTAGAGATAGAAAATATCCTCAGGGGGATTGAGGGAATAAAGTTCATATATTTTACCGAAAAAGACGTAGTTAGACACAGGCTCGTTCAGGAGATAGTGAAGGCCTATGAAAGATACGAAAAACGGGGAAGTGACACCCAGCAGGGTTAACTTACCGAAGAATAAAACTGCTCGAGATTTAGTAGAAATAGAAGGGGCCAGAAAATACAGCCTCTTGATAATCTTCAGTCTTCTGACAGCCCTTTCAATCCAAACCCGAATCGGCATAGAGACCCTACTGGGAGGATTCTTCGTTGCCTCGGTACTCCTTATCATTCTTTACAGGGACATCCTCAGATATAAACCGCAGTACATGAAGAAATACAATATGCTTGTGCTGTTAGGGGTAATGATAATCGGCACAATGACACTCGGCAGATTCTTCCACTATCTCCTCATAAACTTAACACGGGGTCTTGGTTCCTTGCCCGTTGAAAGTTCAATCTTTGGAATCCCTATCCCTGCTGGTGCAATGTTAGTAACTCTCCTGTTTGATTTTCATACAGCCATATTCTTTTCCTTTACAGTAAGCCTCCTCTCAGGTCTGTGGCTCCAGGATTCCCTTTTCCCGATCTATGTCTTTGTTGGAAGTCTTGTTGCATCCTTCAGCGTTATAAGATGTAAGAAGAGGTCTGACTTGCTCAAAGGAGGTTTCTATGTTGGTATGGCAAATATCATAACCTCTGTAATCCTTTTACTCTTTAATGGCGAATTATTCACTATAAAGGCCTTATCAGGACTCATATTCGCATCATCATCAATCTTAACAGTATCAGCCGTTGTTTCGATAATGCTGCCCCTTCTTGAATACTTCTTTAACGCTACCACAGATATAAGCCTCCTTGAACTCCTCGATATGAACCATCCCTTAATGAAATCTTTAATGATCAACGCCCCAGGCACATATCATCATAGTGTCATTGTCGGTACCCTTGTTGAATCAGCAGCAGAGGCGATCGGGGTCAATCCACTTCTTGCAAGGGTAAGTGCCTATTATCATGATATAGGGAAGATAAAGATGCCAGAATACTTCGTTGAGAACCAGACTGGCGCTGTAAGTAAACACGAGAGGCTGACACCACACATGAGCAGTATGATAATTGCATCACATATCAAGGAAGGTATAGAACTTGCTAAACAATACAAACTCCCCCAGCCTGTAATCGATATTATCCAGCAACATCATGGCACGAGTCTAATGACCTATTTCTTTCAGAAGGCTAAGGAACTCAACTTAGAGCATACGCCCCCAGAGGATGAGTACAGGTATCATGGTCCAAAGCCCCAGACGAGGGTTGCTGCTTTGGTGATGATGGCTGACGCTGTAGAGGCGGCATCGAGGGTACTCTCAGACCCCACGCCTGCTCGAATATCTGCCTTAGTGGATAGGATTATAAACCGCATCTTTCTTGAAGGCCAGCTCGATGAATGTGAATTGACACTCAAGGATATTTTTGAGATTAAGAGCCATTTTTCTTATATCTTGACAGGTATCCTCCATAAGAGGATAGATTATCCTGGCTTTGACTTCAGCAAAGAATCCACCAAAACAGGTCATCCTGAACCAAGATTTTCTGAGGTTACGACAGGGTCTTATGAAGGTGTTGATAAAGAATCATACAGGACTTTCAGGGTATCAGAGGAGATTAAAAAAGGAATCCCTGTTTCTTCTTAACCATTTTAACCTCTCAAATGCCGAATTAAGCATACTCCTTGTAAGTGATAGCGAAATGGAGAGGTTAAATAGTACCTTCAGGGGAAAGAAAAAGACAACAGATGTCCTCTCCTTTCCTATCTACAATTCTTTAAAGGAGACCCCTTCAAAGGGAGAGGTCCTGATAGGCGATATTGTCATTAATCTTAAGGCGGCAATGAGGCAGGCCCAGCAATTCGGTATTAGTGATTACGAAGAGATAAGGAGGTTACTTATACATGGATTTCTTCATCTCCTTGGTTATGACCACGAGCGCAACAGGTATCAGGAAATGAAAATGAAAAAGAAGGAAAAAGAACTTTACAATGCCTTTAAAGAGATGGATTAAGAGCACCAATTATGCTATTGAAGGCATACTTCATAGCGCAAAGACAGAGAGACATCTCCGTTATCATCTTTGCGCTGCTGCGTCAGTACTGCTTATAAGTTATATAATTGGCGTATCGAGGCAGGACTTTCTGATCATAGCACTCATAGCCATAATGGTCATCCTTGCTGAATTGCTTAATACCTCGATTGAGGCTGTTACCGATCTTTTATCTCCTGACAAATCTGAAAAGGCCAGGATAGCAAAGGATGTTGCAGCAGGTGCTGTACTAATAACTGCCCTCGGTGCTGCCATTGTGGGTTACATTATATTGATACCTTACTTCAAGAGATGGTTCCATGAAGGTTTTTTTATTGCGAGACATTCAGGGGAAGAGGTATCAATTATAGCCCTGATACTTGTCCTCATACTCGTTGTGATAACAAAGGCGTATATGGGGAAGGGTTCTCCATTGAGGGGAGGGCTTCCGAGCGGACATGCTGCCCTGTCCTTTTCCATATGGGTCATTGTAACATTTACAACAGGAAGCTTTATCTCTTCTATTCTATGTTTTGTCCTTGCCTCCGCCGTTGCAGCAAGCAGGGTTGTGCAGAAGATACATACAATCTGGGAGGTAATCCTAGGCGGGCTGATGGGTGCAATTGTTACATATATTCTTTTCAGGATCTTCATGTAGGGCAACGTCACTATTGACTTCGCGATATTAATGCCCTCTACTTGTCTCGTCTGTCATTCCGCACCTGAAATAGGACATTACTTAATACACCAGTTGCATAAATTTGGAGGCTGGCATGCCTCAAAAACTTTTATAATGCGATTTGATATTAAATGTGATTGCT